>CBINDH010000245.1:0-4477 GCA_966249365.1 uncultured Xylanimonas sp.
TGCCCCGCCGCTACCCCCACCGCCGGTCGCGCCCCGGCGAAACCCCCACCGCCGGTTGAGCCCCGTCGAAACCCCCACCGCCGGTTGAGCCCCGTCGAAACCATCGACCCGGCGAAGGTCGGGTGGTTTCGACGGGGCTCAACCAGCGAGGGGCTCAGCGCCAGCCGTTCTCCGGGTCGGTGTCGGCGTCGTCGTGGTAGTCCGTCGCGACCGGCGGACGGTGACCGTCCGTCCCCTCGGCGTACCGGTCCGCGTCGTTCCCGGTGTCGGCCTGGTCGAAGACCTGCGCCGGTTCGCCGCGCAGCAGCGCGAGCGCGGCCGGCAGGTCGTCGGGCTGCACGAGCACCTCGCGGGCCTTGGACCCCTCGGACGGGCCGACGATCTCGCGCGACTCGAGCAGGTCCATGAGGCGGCCCGCCTTGGCGAACCCGACGCGCAGCTTGCGCTGCAGCATCGACGTCGAGCCGAACTGCGTGGTGACGACGAGCTCGGCGGCCTGCAGGAGGATGTCGAGGTCGTCGCCGATGTCGTCGTCGATCTGCTTCTTGGAGGCCGCCGGCGCGGTGACGTCCTGCCGGTAGACGGGCTTGAGCTGGGCCTTGACGTGCTCGACGACGGCGTGGATCTCGGACTCGGTGACCCACGCACCCTGGACGCGCATGGGCTTGGCCGCGCCCATGGGCAGGAACAGCGCGTCGCCCTGGCCGACGAGCTTCTCGGCACCGGGCTGGTCGAGCACGACGCGCGAGTCGGCGAGCGATGATGTCGCGAACGCGAGGCGTGACGGCACGTTCGCCTTGATGAGACCGGTGACGACGTCGACCGACGGGCGCTGCGTGGCGAGCACGAGGTGGATGCCGGCGGCGCGCGCGAGCTGCGTGATGCGCTGGACCGACGCCTCGACGTCGCGCGGCGCGACCATCATGAGGTCGGCGAGCTCGTCGACGACAACGAGCAGGTACGGGTAGGTGGCGATCTTGCGCTCGGAGCCGGGCAGCGGCTTGACCTTGCCCGCGCGGACCGCCGCGTTGAAGTCGTCGACGTGCTTGAACCCGAACGCGGCGAGGTCGTCGTAGCGCGCGTCCATCTCGCGCACCACCCAGTCGAGCGCCTCGGCGGCCTTCTTGGGGCTCGTGATGATGGGCGTGATGAGGTGCGGGATGCCCTCGTAGATGGTCAGCTCGACGCGCTTGGGGTCGACGAGCACCATACGGACCTGCTCGGGCGTCGCGCGCATCATGATCGAGACGATCATCGAGTTGATGAAGCACGACTTACCGGCGCCCGTGGCGCCCGCGACGAGGATGTGCGGCAACTTCGCGATGTTCGCGACGACGTAGCCGCCCTCGACGTCCTTGCCGATGCCGACGACCATCGGGTGCTCGGTGCGCCGCGCGGCACCGGAGCGGAGCACGTCGCCGAGCACGACGATCTCGCGGTCGGCGTTGGGGATCTCGATGCCGATCGCCGACTTGCCGGGGATCGGCGCGAGGATGCGGACGTCGGCCGACGCGACCGCGTAGGCGATGTTGTTGGACAGCGACGTGATGCGCTCGATCTTGACCTTCGGGCCGACCTCGACCTCGTAGCGCGTGACCGTCGGGCCGCGCGTGAACCCGGTGACCGACGCGTCGACCTCAAACTGCTCGAAGACCTGTGTCAGCGCCTCGACGACGCGGTCGTTCGCGGCCGAGCGCGTCTTGTGCGGCGCGCCCTTGACGAGCGCGTCGTCGTCGGGCAGCACGTAGAGCGTGTCGCCGTCGAGCATGGGCTGGACGGGGCGGCCGACCGGGGCGGGCGCCGGTGTCGGCGGGACCTCGGGCTCGGGGTGCGTGGCCGGGACGACCGCGGTGAGGATCTCGGTGGCCGGGCTCGCCTTGGCCCTGCCGCCCTTGGCCGGGCCCTTGTCGAGCACCGCGGCCTTCTCGAACGCCTCGTCGCCCGCGAACCCGCCGTCGGGCAGGTCGAGGGCGCGCTTCTCGGCGGCCCGCTCGGCGCGCGTCTTGCGCCGCTTGGGCTTGGCGGGTGTGCCGTCGTGGGCGGAGACGCCGTCGGCGAGCTGGAGCCCGTCGTCCGTCGCGGCGTCGTGGTGGTTGCCCGTGAGGCGGTCGTAGACGCCGCGCAGCCGCTCGGGGATCTTGTGCACGGGCGTCGCCGTGATGACGAGCAGCGCGAAGAAGCCGAGCAGCAGGAACAGCGGGACGGCGGCGTACTGCGTCAGGCCCGCGACGAGCGGGTTCGCGGTGAGGTAGCCGACGATGCCGCCCGCGGCCTGCACGTCCTCGAAGCTGTCGCTGGGACTCGGCGTGCCCGCCGAGATGGCGATCAGCCCGCACACGGCCACGACCAGCAGCGTCACGCCGATGCCGACGCGCGAGTTCGACTCGGGCCGCTCCGGGTGGCGCATGACGCGCACCCCGAGCCACAGCAGCAGCACGGGTACGGCGACGCCCGCCGCGCCGAAGGTGCCCGCGACGACGGCGTGGATGGCGGTGCCGACGACGCCGGGGATGTGCCACCACTCGCGCGCGGCGACCACGATGGCCAGCGCGACGAGGAAGAAGGCGACGCCGTCGCGGCGGTGCTCGGGTTCCAGGTCTCTCGCTCCTCGGAAGATCGTGCGGACGGACGCGCCGACGCCGTGCGCGACGCCGAGCCAGAGGCCTCGGACGGCGCGGATCGGCCAGGGTGCCCGTTTCGGTGCGGTGCGCGGCGGCGTGCGCCGGGCGCTCGAGCCGGACCTCCCGGCGTTCGCCCTGCCCGCGTTCTTGGTACCGGTGGCCCGGCCGGACGCCGCGCCACGTGCCCCCGACCGTACCGCGGTGCCCTGCGCCTGGACGACGGCGGTCCGGGGCGTGGTGCGGGCGCGCGCGGAACCTGCGGCACCGGAGCCGGTCGCGGGGCGCGGACGACCGGCCGACGTCGCCCGCGACGGGGTCGATCGCGATGAGCTCGGCATAGTGCCACCCACGGTATCCACCGACGGCGACGCGCACCGGGACCGACACGGCAACGCCTTCGTCACAGCCCCGGGCCGGTCGTGCGAGAGTGCGGGGGTGGTGCGTGAGCTGAGGCAGGTCGCCCCCGGGGTGTGGGTCGCGACGGCGGACATCTGGACGTCCAACACCGTCGTGGTGGTGGGCGACGACGGCGCCGCGCTCGTCGTGGACCCTGGCATCACGCCCGCGGAGGTCGACGGTCTGGCCGCCGCGATCGGCGCGCACGGCTGGCGCGTGACCGCGGGGCTCGCCACGCATCCGCACTGGGACCACGTGCTGTGGTCGTCGGCGCTCGGCGACGTCCCGCGGTTCGCGTCCCCCGCCGCGATCGCGGCGCTGGCCGACGACGTCGAACGCGGGTGGGCCCAGGCGTCGTCGGCTGCACCCGGGCACGACCGCGCGCTGTTCGGCGTGCTGGCCCCGCTCGGAACCGCGGCTTGCGCGCCGGCCGGGGCGGACGTCCCGCTCGTGCCGCCCGCGCCGCGCGGGTGCCGGGCGATCGTGCACGAGGCGCACGCGCCGGGGCACCTCGCGCTCGTCACGCGCGGCGTCTTGGTGGCGGGCGACATGCTCTCGGACCAGGAGGTGCCGCTGCTCGACGTCGGGCCGGGCGGCGACTGGTCGCGGGCACCGGTCGATCCCTTGGGCAGCTACCGCTGGGCGCTCGACGTCCTCGAGGGTGCCGTCGAGCGGTACGACGTCGAGGTGCTCGTGCCAGGCCACGGTGCGGTCGCCGTCGGGGCCGACGCGATCGCCGCGCGCTTCGCGGCCGACCGCGCCTACCTTCGCGCCCTCGAGCAGGCCGCCGCCCACGTGCAGGAGTCGGGCGACCCGGGCTGCGACGAGCCGCGGTGCTGGTGCCACGCGCCGGGCCCCGGGCCGGCAGGGGCGGCTCTACCCGAGGCGGAGCACGGCCCGATGCCCTGGCGGGCGGAGGCGCACCCGACGCCGCCGCGCGCGGTCACGGACCCGAGGCTGGCCGACGCGTGGGTCGCCGGCGAGCACCAGGCACAGCTCGACTTCCTGCGCGCACGCCGGGCGCGAGGCTGACCGGCTCAGCCCTGGCGCAACGCCAGGTGGCTGCTGCGGACCCTCAGGACGATCACGATCCACAGGACACCCGAGGCCAGGGTGGCCACCGTGGTCACCGCCTCGAAGGACGGGATGAGTGACGGGTCGCGTGATCCCAGGCCGAGGGAGGCGAGCGACGCCTGGTTCGACCCCCAGAGCGCCACCAGCCACGCGGCCCACCACCAGCCCAGAACCGACCCCGCCTGCACACGGGCACCCCGGAGGACGTCCCGGACGACCTGGAACGGGAACCAGAGCAAGACCACCGGCACGATCCACCCCAGCCACACCCACGCGGCTCCGCGCCGATGCCCGACCTCGGGCGCGACGACGCGGGCGACCGCGCGGCACTGCTGCAGCCACAGGCACCCGACGACGCCCGCGGCCACCATCACCGGCAGGAGAAG
>CBINDH010000246.1:0-4461 GCA_966249365.1 uncultured Xylanimonas sp.
CCGGTCCGCCGACTCGGTGGCCGGCGCCTCGGCCACCGCGGGCGCACCCGCCGGCGCGGGGGCCGCCGGCGCCGGGGACCCCGCCGCGGCGTCGTCGGCGACCTCGAACGTGACGAGGAGCTCGCCGACGTGCAGCGTCTGCCCCTCCTCGGCGTGCAGCGCGGCGACGACCCCCGCGAACGGCGAGGGGATCTCGACCAGGGCCTTCGCCGTCTCGACCTCGGCGATCGGCTGGTTGAGCGTCACGGTGTCGCCGACGGCGACGTGCCAGGTCACGACGTCGGACTCGGTGAGCCCCTCGCCGAGGTCGGGGAGCCGGAACTCGCGCGTGGTCATCGGACCACCGCCCCGGTCACGGGGACGCGGCCCAGCACGCGGTCCACGCCGTCGAGGATGCGGTCGAGGTCGGGCACGTGGTGCATCTCGACCTTGGGTGGCGGGTACGGGATGTCGTGGCCGGTGACGCGCACGGGCGGCGCCTCGAGGTACTCGAAGCACCGCTCGGTCGCGGTGGCCGCGACCTCCGCCCCGACGCCCGCCTCGTGCGGACCCTCGTGCGCAACGACGAGCCGCCCGGTGCGCCGGACCGACTCCGCGACGGTCTCGTGGTCGACGGGGGACAGCGAGCGCAGGTCGATCACCTCGACCGAGACGCCGTCGTCGGCGGCCGCGACGGCGGCGTCGACGGCGGTGGCGACGAGCCCGCCGTACGTGACGAGCGTGACGTCCTGGCCCGGCATGACGACCCGCGCCGCGCCCATCGGGATCGCGTCCGCGAGCGACGCCTCGGTGTCGACCTCGCCCTTGATGTAGTACCGCCGCTTCGGCTCGAAGAAGATCACGGGGTCGTCGCACGCGATCGACTGCTGGAGGACGGTGTACGCGTCCTGCGGCGTCGCGACCTCGACGACGCGCAGCCCGGCCGTGTGCACGAAGTACGCCTCGGGCGACTCGGAGTGGTGCTCCGCGGCCCCGGTGCCACCGCCGACGGGGATGCGGATCGTGATCGGCATGCGGACCGACCCGGCGGTGCGCGCGTACATGCGCGCGACCTGGCTGACGATCTGGTCGAACGCGACGTACACGAAGCCGTCGAACTGGATCTCGACCACGGGCCGGTAGCCCCGGTACGCCAGCCCGATCGCCGTGCCGAGGATGCCGGCCTCCCCGAGCGGGGTGTCGAGCACGCGCCGCGGCCCGAACTCCGCCTGGAGCCCGTCGGTGACCCGGAAGACGCCGCCGAGCCGTCCGATGTCCTCGCCGAGCAGCACGACCGACGGGTCGTCGGCCAGCGACCTGCGCAGCCCGTGGTTGAGGGCCTTGGCCATGGTGAGCGTCGTCATCGCGCACCCCCCTCGGCGTCGGCGAACCCGGCGAGGTACTGCGCGTACGCGTCGCGCTGGGCGGCCAGCGCGGGGTGCTCTTCGGCGTACACGTGCTCGAAGATCGACAGCGGTGGCGGGTCCGTGAGCGCGGCGGTTCCCGCGCGCAGGTCGGCGGCGACACGGTCGGCCGTCTCGGCGACGCGCGCCTCGGCGTCGTCGGTCAGGATGCCGCGGCCGCGCAGGTAAGCGGCGAGCCGGTCGATCGGGTCGCGCCGCACCCAGGCCTCGACGTCGGCGGCATCCCGGTACCGGGTGGGGTCGTCGGCGGTGGTGTGCGGGCCGCGGCGGTACGTGACCGCCTCGACGAGCGTCGGCCCGCCGCCCGCGCGGGCGCGCTGCACGGCCGCACGCGTGACCGCGAGCACCGCCAGCACGTCGTTGCCGTCGACCCGCACCCCGGCGAGGCCGAACCCCTCGGCGCGCTTGACGAGCGGCACACGCGTCTGCAGGGTGACCGGCTCGGAGATCGCCCACTGGTTGTTCTGGCAGAAGAACACCACGGGCGTGTTCCAGGTCGCCGCGAAGACGAACGCCTCGCTGACCGCGCCCTGGCTCATCGCCCCGTCGCCGAAGTAGGCGACGGCGACGGCGGTGCCGTCCTCGGGCGCCGCGTCGGCCGCGCGATCCGCGTCCGCGAGGATGCCCATCGCGTACCCCACGGCGTGCAGCGGGTGGCCGCCCACGATGACCTGCGGGGTGGCCATGTTGACCGAGTGCGGGTCCCAGCCGGAGCCGATGACACCGCGCCACTCGCGCATCAGGTCCACCGGGGCCACGCCCCGCACGTACGCGACGCCGTGCTCGCGGTAGCTGCTGAACACGAAGTCGTCGGCGCGCAGCGCGTGCGCCGAGCCGATCTGCGCGGCCTCCTGGCCGAGCAGCGGCGGCCACAGCGCGAGCTCGCCCTGGCGCTGCAGCGCGGTCGCCTCGGTGTCGATGCGCCGCACGACGACCATGTCCTCGTACAGCCGCAGCAGGGTCGCGCCGTCGGGTTCGTCGTCGATGTCGTGCAGCCAGCGGTCGTGCTCCGGCCACGGGTGCCGGACGCCGTCGGGGTCCACCAGCCGGACCGTGTCGACGTCGGCCGTCTCGGTGTCGGCGGGGTGCCCGTTCGGTGCCCCTGCCTCGGGGATCGTCATGTCGTCGTGCGCCGTACCCGTGGGTGACAGGTCGTCGCGCGTCGTCGAATCCGTGATGCCTGGCATGGTTGCCTCGCCTCGCGTCTCCGCCGGCCCTCCTCGTTGAGGACCGCGCATTCTCGGAACGTAACGCCCGTCACATGCCCCGACCAGCGACCTGCCATCCGTTGCGCAGAACGCTCAGCGACCCGCGGCTAGGCTGAGCGATGTGCGCAGCTACGACGCCGTCGACCTCGCGATCCTCGTGGCGCTGGCCGACGACCCGCGAGCGACCGTCGCCGCCCTCGCCGAGAGCCTGCGCATGTCCCGGAACACCGTGTCCGCGCACCTCGCGCGGCTCGAGGCGTCCGGCGCGTTCCTCGACTTCGACCGGTGCATCGACCCGCACTACCTGGGCCACGACCTGACGGCGTTCATCGAGGTCGAGGTGCGGCAGAAGGAGCTCGCGCGGATCGTCGCCGACCTCCGGCAGATCCCCGAGGTGGTCCAGGCGTACGGCCGCAGCGGCACCGCGGACCTGCGCGTCCAGGTGGTGTGCCGGGACACCGACCACCTGTTCCGCATCGACGCCGCGATCCTCGCGATCGACGGCGTGGAGCGCACCGAGACGTCGCTCGCGATGGGCGAGCTCATCCCGTACCGGCTCCGCCCGCTCATCGAGAAGGCCCGTCGCACCCTCTGACCTGGCCCTGGACCCGTATCAGGACCGTGCCGGCCGCCCTCGTCACAGGTGTGAAACGCCTCATCCTGTGCTGTGACGGCACCTGGAACTCCCCGGTCGCCGCGCAGGTCTCCAACATCGAGAAGCTGGCCCGGTCGATGCGCGTCGGCGTCGTGGACGGGGTCCAGCAGGTCGTCGAGTACATCAGCGGCGTCGGGTCCCGTGGCTACCTCGTCGACCGGCTGCTCGGCGGCGCGTTCGGCTACGGGTTCACGCGCAACGTCGTCGACGGGTACCGGTTCCTGGCGATCAACTACGAGCCCGGCGACGAGATCGTCGTGCTCGGATACTCCCGCGGCGCGTACACGGCACGCAGCATCGTGGGCATGATCTCCGCGGTCGGCCTGATGACGCCGAAGGCGCTGATCGACGACAGGCTGTGCGAGGCCGAGGCCGCCTACCGCGACCTCGGGCCGCACCGGGCGGAGCGGCAGGCGCGGTTCCGGGCGGAGCACAGCCGGCGTGGCGTGCGCGTCGCGTTCCTCGGCGTGTTCGACACCGTCGGCGCGTTGGGCGTGCCCGGGCCGTCACGCCGCAAGAACCGGTTCCACGACGTCAGCCTGTCGCCCATCGTGGAACGGGCCCGTCAGGCGCTCGCGATCGACGAGCACCGCATCACGTTCGCCCCGTGCATCTGGGACGTGCCCGACGACGACCCGGAGGGCCGCGTCGAGCAGGTGTGGTTCCCCGGCACGCACGGCGACGTCGGCGGCGGCGGCGTGCGGCGCGGGCTGTCCGACCTGACGCTGCTGTGGATGGCCGCCGAACTGCGCGAGGTCGGTGTCGTCCTGCACGAGGACCGGCTGCAGGCGCAGCTCCGGCCCGGCGGCGAGCTCGTGCTGAGCACCGCACCGCCGCGCGTGTACGCGGCGCTCAACCTGGCCAAGCGCCTCGTGCCGCAGCCCGGGTTCCGTGGCGACCACCGCGTGCTCGCCACGGGGTCTCCGAACCCGGACGGCCACTGGCGCGGCCGGGTGCGGATCGCCGCGTCCGCGTGGAGCTGGTGGTGCGACCAGACCCTCGGCTACGCGCGGCTGGCCCGCAACGTGGGCTGGTGGTCCGAGCTCGCGGGCGGCGACCTGACCGGGGCCGTCGAGCCGGTCTTCCCCGAGTCGTGGCGTCAGCAACGCGTCCTGATCCGGTGAGCGGTGCGCCGGCGGGCTAAAGCCTGTCGAACAACTACCCGTGGCGGTCAAGGCGGCGTAGGAGGAGCCGG
>CBINDH010000247.1:0-4443 GCA_966249365.1 uncultured Xylanimonas sp.
CCACCGAAGGCTCCCGCGAGCCCGCCTTCCGCTACACGCCCGCCCTCGCGCAGCAGATCGAGGAGCGCTGGCAGGACCGCTGGGAGGAGCGCGGCACGTTCCACGCCGCGAACCCCAAGGGCGAGCTCACAGGCCCGGGCGGCGCGCCCGCGACCGGCAACCCGTTCTTCATCATGGACATGTTCCCGTACCCGTCGGGCGCGGGCCTGCACGTCGGGCACCCGCTGGGGTACATCGCCACCGACGTCGTCGGGCGCTTCCGGCGCATGCGGGGCGACAACGTGCTGCACGCGCTGGGCTACGACGCGTTCGGCCTGCCGGCGGAGCAGTACGCGGTGCAGACGGGCCAGCACCCGCGCACGACGACCGAGGCGAACATCGCCACGATGAAGCGCCAGCTGCGCCGCATGGGCCTGGCGCACGACCCGCGCCGCACGTTCGCGACGATCGACCCCGAGTACGTGCGCTGGACGCAGTGGATCTTCCTGCAGATCTTCGACTCCTGGTACGACGCCGACGCCGTCCGCGAGGACGGGGGCCGGGGCCGCGCCCGGCGCATCTCCGAGCTGCGCGAGGAGCTGGCCGCCGGCACCCGCCCCGTCCCCGGGTACCCGTCCGGGACGGCGTGGAGCGACCTGTCCGAGGCGGAGCAGCGCGACGTCGTCGACGCCCAGCGCCTCGCGTACGTCGACGAGTCGCCCGTGAACTGGGCGCCGGGCCTGGGCACGGTGCTGGCCAACGAGGAGGTCACCGCGGACGGCCGCTCCGAGCGCGGCAACTTCCCGGTGTTCACCAAGGCGCTGCGCCAGTGGAAGATGCGCATCACCGCCTACGCGGACCGCCTGACCGACGACCTCGAGCTCATCGACTGGCCCGAGAAGGTCAAGTCGATGCAGCGCAACTGGATCGGCCGCTCGACGGGTGCCAACGTGCGCTTCCACGTCGTCGGCACCGCGGACCACGACGCCGCGGGCGCGGGCGGGAGCGTCGAGGTCTTCACGACGCGCCCCGACACGCTGTTCGGTGCGACGTTCATGGTCGTCTCGCCCGAGCACCCGCTGCTGGACGAGGTCCCGGCGGTGTGGCCCGACGGCACCAAGTCCACCTGGACGGGCGGCCACAAGACCCCGGTCGAGGCGGTCGCCGCGTACCGCAAGGCCGCCGCGGCCAAGACGGCTGTCGAGCGGCAGGCCGACGCCGGCAAGAAGACCGGTGTGTTCTCGGGCCACCTGGCGGTCAACCCGCTGACGGGCGCGTACATCCCGGTGTTCACGGCCGACTACGTGCTCATGGGCTACGGCACGGGCGCGATCATGGCCGTCCCGGGCGGCGACGAGCGCGACTACGCGTTCGCGAAGGCGTTCGACCTGCCCATCATCTACACGGTCGCCCCCGAGGGCGGCCTGCCCGAGGGCTTCGACGACGCCTGGACGGGCGACGGCGTGGCGATCAACAGCCCCGCGCCCGACGCGGGCGACATCCCCGCGGGCGACCTTGTGCTCAACGGCATGGGCGTCGCCGAGGCCAAGACCGCGACGATCGCCTGGCTCGAGGCCCGCGGCATCGGCGAGGGCACGATCACGTACCGCCTGCGCGACTGGCTGTTCAGCCGCCAGCGCTACTGGGGCGAGCCGTTCCCGATCGTCTGGGACGAGCAGGACCGCCCGGTCGCGCTGCCCGACTCGATGCTGCCGGTCGACCTGCCGGACGTGCCCGACTACGCGCCGCGCACGTTCGACCCGGAGGACAAGGACTCCTCGCCCGAGGCCCCGCTGGGCCGCAACGCCGACTGGGTCAACGTCACCCTCGACCTGGGCGACGGCCCGCGCCAGTACCGCCGCGACACCAACACCATGCCCAACTGGGCCGGGTCGTGCTGGTACTACCTGCGCTACCTGGACCCGGCGAACGCCGGTGACGCCGTCGTCGACCCCGAGCTCGACGCGTACTGGATGGGCCCGCACCACAACCCGACGTCGGGCCCGGCGGGCGGCGTCGACCTGTACGTGGGCGGCGTGGAGCACGCGGTGCTGCACCTGCTGTACGCGCGGTTCTGGCACAAGGTGCTGTTCGACCTGGGCTTCGTGAGCTCGGTCGAGCCGTTCGGCAAGCTGTTCAACCAGGGCTACATCCAGGCGTACGCGTACCGCGACGCGAACGGGTTCCCGGTGCCCGCGGCCGAGGTCGAGGGCGACGAGCAGCAGGGCTACACGTGGCAGGGCGAGACCGTCGTGCGCGAGTACGGGAAGATGGGCAAGTCCCTCAAGAACGTCGTCACGCCCGACGAGATGTACGAGGCGTACGGCGCCGACACGTTCCGCGTCTACGAGATGTCGATGGGTCCCCTCGACCTGTCGCGCCCGTGGAACACGCGCGACGTCGTCGGCTCGCAGCGGTTCCTGCAGCGCCTGTGGCGCAACGTCGTCGACGAGGAGACCGGCGAGGTCACCGTCACCGACGAGGAGCCGGGCGTCGAGACGCTGCGGGCCGTGCACCGCGCCATCGCCGACGTGACCGTCGAGATGGAGGGCATGCGCCCCAACACGGCGATCGCGAAGCTCATCACGCTCAACAACCACCTGACGTCGCTGCCGTCGGTGCCGCGCGCCGCGGTCGAGCCGCTCGTGCAGATGGTCGCGCCGCTCGCGCCGCACATCGCCGAGGAGCTGTGGGAGCGTCTGGGGCACTCCGAGTCGCTGGCGCACGAGCCGTTCCCGGTCGCCGACCCGCGGTACCTGGTCGAGGAGACCGTCACGTGCGTGGTCCAGGTGCAGGGCAAGGTGCGCGGGCGCCTGGAGGTCTCGCCGTCGATCAGCGACGCCGACCTCGAGGCCGCCGCGCTGGCCGAGCCGAACGTCGTCAAGGCGATGGCGGGCAAGCCCGTGCGCAAGGTGATCGTCAAGGCGCCGCGCATGGTCTCGATCGTCGTCTGACCCCGACGACGACGCACACGACTGCATGGTGACGATCGAGGGTGCCTACGAGGGCGCGCTGAGGGCCTTCCAGAGCCCGATGCTGGCGCTGCTGCACAAGCGGAACGCTCCGCTGGTGGTGACGCTGCTGGCATCGGTGTTCACGGTGGGCCGCGCGAGCGTGCCCGTGGCCGACGCGCACACCGAGCTCGGCGACGCCCTCGACCGCCTGCGGGCCGCGGGCCACGAGGACCTGCCGCCCGGCACGGCCCGCGACCTGGCCCGCCAGTGGGTGGACGCGGGCTGGCTGGTGCGTCAGGTCGAGTCGGCGCCGGCGCGCGCCGTGGCGGGCGAGCCGCGCGGCGGTGACGGCGACGTCGAGGTCTACCGCCTGTCGGCGCACGCCGTCGGGGCGCTCGAGGTCGCGGGCCGGGCCGGGGGACCGCGTGCGCGCGTCTCGCAGTCCCGCGTCCGCACGCTGCTCGACGCCGTCGACCGCCTCGCGCAGGACGCCGACCCGGACGTCGAGACGCGCCGTGCCCGGCTCCGGTCGGAGCGCGCGAGGGTCGACCGCGAGCTGGAGCGGCTCGAGCGCACCGGCGTCGTCGACGTCGTCGCCGACGAGACGCTGCTCGAGGAGGCGGAGAACGTCCTGTCGCTCGTGCGCGAGCTGCCGGCGGACTTCGCGCGCGTCGCAGAGTCGATCAAGGCGCTCCAGCGCGAGGTCGTCTCCGCGCTGCGCCAGGACGACCGCCCGACGGGCGAGGTGCTGCGCGAGTACCTCGACGCGGCAGAGCACCTGCTCGAGTCGACGGCGGAGGGCCGGGCGTTCAGCGGCGCGCTGCGGCTGGTGGGGGAGCCCGAGCAGCTCGACGCGCTGGCCGACCACCTCGACCTGATCCTGCGGCAGCCGTTCACGCGGCGGCTCCCCGCGCAGCAGCGGGCCGAGCTCGCAGGCGTCGCGCGGCGCATCGAGGAGGGCATCGACGCGGTGCTGTCGGCGCAGCGCACGGCGTCGCGCGTCATCACGACGCAGGTCCGGCACCACGACCCGCTGCGCGACCGCCAGGTCGACGACCTGCTGCGCGACGTCATCGTCGAGCTCGCCGGCTGGATGCCGTCGACGCGCCGCGGGCAGCCCGTGCCCGCCCTGCCGCGCCTGCCGCGCGCGCAGGTGGGACGCCTGCGCGAGACGCTCGACGACCTGCACCTCGCCCAGCCGCCCGCCCCGCTGCCCCGCTGGGAGGACGACGACCCGGGTTCGCTCGACGACGCCCGCGCCTGGGGCGGACCGCACTACGCGGACCTCCGGGCGCACCTGGCCGGCGCCACGGGCAGCCTGGCGGAGGCATTCGCCGCGGCGCCCGAGCCGCTGCGGCGCCCCGTCGACCTGTTCGGCCTGCTCGAGCTGGCCGAGTCGCTGGGCGGCGTCGCGTCGGACGACGTGGTCGAGGTCGTCGCGGTGCGTCCCGACGGCACGCGCCGCCGGCTCGCCTTCGGCGACGTCGACCTGTCGGCCGTCCCGCCCGCC
>CBINDH010000248.1:0-4442 GCA_966249365.1 uncultured Xylanimonas sp.
TCCCCGCCGACGTCGTCACCGAGGTCGAGGCGGACATCGCCGCGGTCAAGACCGCCCTGGAGGGCGAGGACGCCGAGGCCGTGAAGTCGGCGTACGAGAAGCTCGGCAAGTCCTCGCAGCGGATCGGCGAGGCGCTGTACGCGTCCGAGCAGGCCGCGCCCGCGGGCGACGCCCCGGCCGGCGAGCAGGCCGCGTCGTCGTCGGGTGACGACGACGTCGTGGACGCCGAGATCGTCGACGAGGATGAGGCCAAGTGACGGACGAGCCGACGCGGGGCGCTCCCGAGGACCCGCCGTTCTCGTTCACCGACAAGCGGAAGGTCGACCCCGCCTCGGGGTCGCCGCGAGTCCCTGAGCCGGAGCAGGCAGAAGCCCCGGGCGAGGCGAACGGTGCTGCTCCCGCGGGCGAGACCGACCCGCTCGCCGGCCTCGACTTCGAGCCCTCGCCGGAGACGGCGGAGCTCGAGAAGGCCAAGGCGGAGGCGGCCGAGCACCTCGACGCGCTCCAGCGCGAGCGGGCGTCGTTCACGAACTACCGCAACCGGGCGCTGCGCGACCAGGAGGCCGCGCGCACCCGGGGTGTGGAGGACGTGCTGACGGCGCTGCTGCCCGTGCTCGACGACATCGAGCGTGCCAAGGCGCACGCCGAGCTCGTCGGCCCGATGGCGGCGATCGCGGAGAAGCTCGACGCGTCGCTCGCCAAGTTCGGGATCGAGCGGTTCGGCAAGGTCGGCGAGGTCTTCGACCCGACCCTCCACGACGCGCTCATGCACCGCGAGACCGACACGGCCACCGAGGTGACCATCGAGCTCGTCATCGAGCCGGGCTACCGCATCGGCGACCGGGTCGTCCGCGCGGCCCGCGTCGGCGTCGTCGGGCCTGAGTAGCCCGTCTCTGCCGGTTGAGCCCCGCGCCGTGTCGAGCCCCGTCGAAGGGTCGTATCCCCTGAGTTCTCGCGGGCGGAGTGGTTTCGACCCTTCGACGGGGCTCAACCAGCAGGGTGGGTTTCGACGGGGCTCAACCCAAGGGTTTCGACCGGGCTCAACCAGCACAGAGGTACGAAAGGAGGCGTCGTGACAGGTCAGGACTGGATCGAGAAGGACTTCTACGCCGCGCTCGGCGTCCCCAAGGACGCCGACGACGCCGCGATCAAGAAGGCGTACCGCAAGCTCGCGCGGCAGTACCACCCCGACCAGAACCAGGGCGACGCGAAGGCCGAGTCCAAGTTCAAGGAGATCGGCGAGGCGTACGCCGTGCTGTCCGACCCCGAGCAGCGCAAGCAGTACGACGGCCTGCGCGCGATGGCGGGCGGCGGTGCCCGGTTCCAGGCCGGTGGACCCGGTGGCGGCGGCGGGTTCGAGGACATCTTCGGCGCGATGTTCGGCGGCGGCGCTCCGGCCGGCGGCACGCGCACCCGGTTCCAGACCAGCGGCGGCGCGGGCGGCTTCGAGGACATCCTCGGCCAGATGTTCGGCGGTGGTGGCGGCGGCTTCAGCCGCAGGGCCGGGTTCCAGACGCCGCAGCGCGGTGCCGACCTCGCGGCGGAGACCACGCTCTCGTTCCGCACCGCGGTCGAGGGCGCGACGGTCGAGCTCGTCGTCGACGGCAAGAAGGTCACCACGCGCATCCCGTCGGGCGTCAACGACGGCCAGAAGCTGCGCATCCGCGGCAAGGGCCGCCCCGGTACGAACGGGGGAGAGGCCGGCGACCTCGTCATCACCGTGCACGTCGCCCCGCACCCCGTGTTCACCCTGTCCGGGCGGGACCTGCGCGCGACCGTCCCGGTCACCTTTGCGGAGGCCACGTTCGGCGCCCAGATCGAGGTGCCGACGCTCAGCGGCGAGACGGTCAAGCTCAAGGTCCCGGCGGGCACGCCGTCCGGACGCGTGCTGCGCGTCAAGGGCCGCGGCGTCGCCACGCCCAAGGGGACGGGCGACCTGCTCGTGACCGTCAACGTGGCCGTGCCGCAGCGGCTCAGCAAGAAGGCCAAGGAGGCCCTCCAGGCGTTCGCCGCGGAGGCCGACGGCGAGGACGTGCGCGCCGACCTCGTCGCGCGGGCGGCGCAGGCCTAGGAGTCCCGATGTCCGACGACGCCCCGATCCTCACGGTCAGCCAGGCGGCCCAGCTCGCCGGGATGCACCCGCAGACCCTGCGGCAGTACGACCGGCTCGGCCTCGTGGTGCCCCGCCGCACCCTGGGCCGGGGCCGGCGCTACTCGCGCCGCGACGTCGCGCGGCTCCTCGAGGTACAGCGTCTCGCCCAGGGTGAGGGCATCAACCTCGCGGGCATCAAGCGGATCCTCGACCTGCAGCGGCACGTGTCGGTGCTCGAGGAGCAGCTCGCCAAGCTGCTCGCCTACCAGGCGCAGCAGTACCAGGCCGAGCGGCGGGTGTTCGCGGCGGGCACGGAGGGCGACGTCGTCGTCGTGCAGCGCGGGCGGCGCGCACACCGCGAGCACCTGCACATCGAGGCGGGGCCGGCGGACCGGGGCGCGCTCGTCCTGTGGCGTCCGCGCCCGCAGCGCGAGGACTGACCTCTCGCCGGGAGGGCCGACCTACCGCCCGAGCTGGCTCAGCAGGTCGACGGCGTCGGCGTGCGACGGCGGGAGCTGCTCGACCCACACGCGCGTGGGGCGGCGCATCGCGCTCGCGAGCCCGAGGATCTCGGCGTTCTTCTCGACCACGCGGCGCAGCGTCTGCGCGAGCTGCGGGGTGCCCTGGCTCCGCGGGCACAGCACCACGTACAGGCCGTCGGTGAGCACGGCCATCGGGTGCCCGTCGCCGAAGACCTGGTCGAGGGTGCGCCCCACCGTGGCCGACCGGGCCATGCGCCGCCACGCGTCGAGGTCGTCGAGCGCGACGTCGAGCACGACGAGGCACGCGAGCTCACCCGCCGAGGTGCCGTCCCGCTCCGCGTGCCCGTACGTCTCGCGCAGGCGCTCGCCGAGGTACTCGACCGTCGGCAGCCCGGTGGCGGGGTCGCGCACGACGCCCTTGGACGGTCCCGTCTCGTGCCCCTCCGACCAGCCGACGGCCATGGCACGCATCGCCTCGGGGTCGACCGGCTCGCCGAGCGCACGGTAGAGGCATGTCAGGTCGTCGAGCGCCTCGCCGATGCCCACGCCGGCCGCGCCACGCGCCGCCCCGAGCCGCTGCGCGGCCGCCGCCGGACCACGGCCGGCCTCGACCGCGTCGACGACGGCGTCGACGGCCGGGTGGTACCAGTCGCTGGGTCGCAGCCAGACGTCAGCGAGGCTCGCAGCCCGCCAGCGCTCGCGCAGGCCAGCCGAGCCCGGCGTTCCAGCCGGGATCCGGTTCACGATGCGCTCCCCTCCACGGACATCAATCATCATCCAGCCTGGTGGTCGGGGCCAGGGCGCGTGAACACCCGTGGCACACTTTCACCCTCCAGAAGCGGGTGAATGCGCCGTATAGTGACGCGGGCACCGGGAAACTGAGCGACCTGGTGCGAGCACGGTCAGGGGCAGATCGGCGGGCGACGTGACGGACGTCTACATCACCTCGGACGACCAGCCGTCGCTGCCTAGCGACGCAGAGCTGATTCTCGAGGTGCGAGGCGGAGACCTCGGCGCGTACGGAGAGCTGTACGCGCGGCACGCGGCTGCCGCGCGCCGTCTCGCCCTGTCCTACGTCCACAACCCCGCCGACGCCGAGGATGTCGTCGCCGACGCGTTCGCCCGCGTGCTGCGCGTGCTGCAGTCGGGCCGCGGGCCCGACCAGATGTTCCGCGCCTACCTGTTCACCGTCGTGCGGAACGTCGCGGCCGAGCTGTCCAAGGGTCACCGGCGGACGCAGCCGACCGACGACGAGGCGACGTTCGAGTCCGCGATGTACTCCGACGCGACCTCCGAGGACCCGGCCATCGCGGGGTTCGAGCGGACGGTCGTGTCCCGGGCGTACCACAACCTGCCCGAACGGTGGCAGGCCGTGCTCTGGTACACGGAGGTCGAGGGGTACACGCCCGCCCAGATCGCCCCGATCCTCGGCCTGACCGCCAACGGCGTGTCCGCCCTCGCGTACCGCGCCCGCGAGGGCCTGCGCGTCGGATACCTGCAGCAGCACCTGTCCAGCTCGGCGGGCGACGCCTGCCGCACCATCAACCCCCTCCTCGGCGGGTACGTCCGCGGGTCGCTCGCGAACCGCGAGGTCTGCAAGGTCGACGCCCACCTCAAGACGTGCGCCGACTGCCGCACGCTCGTGCTCGAGCTGTCCGACGTCGCGCACGGCATGCGCGGCGTGATCGCGCCGCTCGTGCTCGGCCTCGCCGGGGCGTCGCTCGCAGGAGCGCTGCCCCTGGCCGGCGCGGGCCTCGCGGGCGCGGCCGCGGGATCCGCGGTGGCGGGCGGCGCGGCGGCCGGCACGACGGCGGCGGCCGGTGCGACGGCGACCGCGGGTACCGCCGCGACCGCCGCGGGAACGGGGG
>CBINDH010000249.1:0-4437 GCA_966249365.1 uncultured Xylanimonas sp.
GTTTATGTTGTTTTTTTTGTTCTGGAGGGGCAAAACCCCCCTCCTCGGCTGGGGTTTCCCCCCCGTCGACACCACACGGCAGGCGCGAACGAGAACGAGGACACGCCATCACTACCGAGCAGCCCGGCCCCGCCTCCCCCGACGTCGTCCCCGTGTGCCCACGGCACCCCGACCGCGTCTCCTACGTGCGCTGCCAGCGCTGCGGACGGCCCGCCTGCCCGGAGTGCCAGCGGCCCGCGGCCGTCGGCATCCAGTGCGTCGACTGCGTCCGTGCGGCCGCCAAGGCGGCACCGAGGACGACGACGGCGGTCGGCGGACGGGTGCGGCACGGCCGTCCGGTCGTCACCTTCACGCTCATCGGGATCTGCGTCGCGATGTTCGTGCTGCAGCTCCTCCCGGGCAGCACGGTGACGACGAACCTTCAGTTCGCGCCGGCGTTCGGGCTCACCGAACCCTGGCGGTTCCTCACCGCGGCGTTCCTGCACTCGCCCGGTTTCATCGCGCACATCCTGTTCAACATGTACGCCCTGTACATCACCGGGCAGTTCCTCGAGCCGGTGCTCGGGCGGGCGCGCTTCGTCGCGCTGTGCCTGCTGAGCGCCGTCGGCGGGTCCGTGGGCGTGCTGCTGCTGACGAACCCCGTCGTGACGAACCAGTTCGCGGCGTGGGGCCCCGCCGTCGTCGGCGCCTCGGGCATGGTCTTCGGACTGTTCGGCGCGATGGTGCCCGTGCTGCGGCGGCTCCGCGGCAGCGCGGCCCAGATCATCGTCCTGCTCCTGATCAACGGCGCCCTGGGCTTCATGGTGCGCGGGATCGCGTGGCAGGCCCACCTCGGCGGGCTCGTCGTCGGGCTCGCGCTGGGCTACGCGTTCGCGCACGCGCCCCGCGGCCGGCAGAAGCTCTTCGGGTGGCTCGTGCCGACCGCGGTCGCGGTGGTGCTCGTGGTGGCGGCGCTGCTCAAGTACCAGGCCGCCGGCTGGTTCGAGATCGTCTTCTGAGCCGAGGCTCAGGCAGCGGTCACTTCCAGCGCGTCGTCAGGGCGAAGCCCGCGATGATCAGCACGAAGCCGACCGCCAGGTTCCACTGCTCCAGCGGCGGGATCGGGAAAGGACCCGCCGCCTGGTTCGCGGTGATGTAGAAGACGACGATCCAGACCAGGCCGAGGACCATCAGGCCGAGCATGACCGGGACGAGCCAGGCCGGGTTGCCGGCCTTCTCCTTCGCCTCGGCCTTGGCCATACGGTCGAGGAAGTCCGGGTCGGAGGGCCGGACCTTCTTCTTGCGGGACTTCGACTCGGGCACGGTGACGCGCTCCTCGCTGCTGTGACAACCGGCCAGGGGCGCGGTCGCGGACGACATTCCTCGACTAGCGTAGTGGTCTGATGCGATGGCCCCCGCAAAGCCGCCCGACAGGAGGCGCGAAGTGACGCGACAAGCGCTCCCTCGTGTGCTGCGCCTGCCCTTCTCCGGCGGGCGTCGACGCCCCGCGCTGACCGTCGCGGTGGTCGCCGCTCTCGCCGGCCTCATGTTCGCCGCCAGCGCCCAGCTCGCCCACAACTCCTCGGGCCTGCGGCACCCCGCCAACCTCGTCGGGCTGGTGGACGCGGAGACGGAGCGCGTCGACCGGCTCGTCGCGGAGGCCGCGGCCCTGCGGACCGAGGTCCAAGAGCTCGCGGCGTCGGGGCCGACCGGCGCCAAGGAGGACCCCAGGACCGTGCAGCGCGAGGGCATGCTCGTCGGCACCGTGCCGGTCAGGGGCCCAGGGCTGCGCGTCACGCTCGACGACGCCCCGCCGTCGAACATCTCGATCCCCGGCACCACCGTCGACACGCTCGTCGTCCACCAGCAGGACATCCAGCACGTCATCAACGCCCTGTGGGCGGGCGGCGCCGAGGCGATGACCCTCCAGGGCGAGCGCGTCACGATGACGTCGGCGTTCCGCTGCTCGGGCAACATCCTGCTGCTGCACGGCAAGGTGTTCAGCCCGCCGTACGTCGTCGAGGTCGTGGGCGACGCGACGGCGATGCGCGCGGCGCTCCACCGTTCCGACGGCGTCCAGCGCTACCTGCGTGACGCCGACGCCGTCGGCCTCGGGTGGAGCCTGCGCGACGTGGACGACCTCGAGCTGCCCGCGTACACCGGATCCTCCGAGCTGCGGTTCGCGCAGCTCCCGATCGGCACGGACCCCCTGCGGTGAGCGCCATGGCCGCGACCGCGCCCCGGCGCGCGAGGCGTCGACCCCCCCGCAGCGTCGGCAACGCGCTCGTCGGCGTGCTCGGCGAGCTGCTCATCACCGCGGGCATCCTGCTCGGCCTGTTCGTCGTCTGGCAGCTCTGGTGGACCGACGTCCTCGCGCTGCGCGAACAGCGGGAGGTGCTCAACGCCCTCGAGTGGGAGGCGCCCCCGGCCGCGGCCGCCCCGGTGGAGCGCCGCGACGACCCGCCCGTCGACGCGGCGCCCGAGTTCGGCGAGGTGTTCGCCCAGATGTACGTGCCCCGGTTCGGCGCCGACTGGGTCTCGCCCATCGCCGAGGGCATCGACCGCCGGCAGATCCTCGACCGCCTCGGCGTCGGGCACTACCCCGGCACGGCGATGCCGGGCGAGCTCGGCAACTTCGCGACGGCGGGGCACCGCACCACCTTCGGCCGGCCCTTCCACCTGATCGCCGACCTGAGGGAAGGCGACCCCGTCGTCGTGCGCACCGCGACCACCTGGTACGTGTACCGCGTCATCAGCTACGAGGTCGTGATGCCCTGGCAGACCGAGGTGATCCAGCCCGTGCCAGGGCTCATGCCGGGTGACCCGGTCCCCGAGCTGACGCAGCGGTTCATGACCCTCACGGCCTGCCACCCCATGTTCTCCGCCCGGGAGCGCTACATCGCGCACGCGGAGTTCGACTACTGGATGCCCGTCTCCGACGGCGTGCCCGCCGTCCTGACCGAGGCGGGCGTCAACGTCCTCGCGGAAGGGAGTGGCTGATGTACGGCGCACTGTGGCGAGCCCTGCCCGGCCCCTGGTGGGTGCGGGTGCTCATCCTGCTGATCCTCGCGTCCGCCGTGGTGTGGCTGTGCTTCGGGTGGGTCTTCCCGTGGCTGTCCGAGTACCTGGAGTTCAACGAGAACACGGTCGGCTAGTGGGCAGCCCGGAAATCCGCGTGCCCGGATCTCTTAGGCTGGCGACGTGAACCCGCGGATCCTCGTCGTCGACAACTACGACTCGTTCGTCTACACGATCGTCGGCTACCTCGACCAGCTCGGGGCGGACACCGTCGTCGTGCGCAACGACGCCGTGCCCGCGTCGGTGCTCGACGCCCCCGAGGGCGGTCGCCTCACCGACGGCGACGGCGTGCCGTTCGACGGCGTGCTCGTCTCCCCCGGCCCGGGCACCCCGCACGACGCCGGGTCGTCCGAGGACGTCATCCGCGCCTGCGCGCGCACCCGCACGCCCATGCTGGGCGTCTGCCTGGGTCACCAGGCGCTCGCCGAGGTGTTCGGGGCGACGGTCTCGCACGCGCCCGAGCTCATGCACGGCAAGACGAGCCTCGTGGAGCACGACGGCGTCGGCGTCGTCGCCGGGCTCGCGCAGCCGTTCACCGCGACGCGCTACCACTCGCTCGCCGTCGAGCCCGAGACGGTGCCCGCCGAGCTTCAGGTGACCTGCGCGACGGCGTCCGGCATCGTCATGGGGCTGCAGCACCGCGACCTGCCGCTGCACGGGGTGCAGTTCCATCCCGAGTCGGTGCTGACGCAGGGCGGCCACCGGCTGCTCGCCAACTGGCTCGAGCTGTGCGGCGGCGTCGGGGCCGTCGAGCGGTCCGCCGGGATGGCGCCGCTCGTCCACACGAGCTGAGAACGACGAAGGGCTCGACCTCCGCGGAGGTCGAGCCCTTCGGTGTGTCAGCCCTCGCCGTCGGGCGGCGGGCTGGTCTCGTCACCCGGCGTGCCGCCACCGGGCCCCGACGAGATGTAGATCGCGATCGGGTCGCCTTCCTTGAGCTGCGTGTTTGCCGGAGGGTCGGTCCTCGTGATGCGGCCGGGCGGGACGTCGTCCGACGGCTCGTTCGGGAACGAGAACCGCAGGCCCTGGATCGCCGCAAGCGTCTCGTCGTCGTACGGGTCCTTGCCCTTGAGGTCGGGCACCGTGATCGTCACTTCCGGCGGTGCCTCGGCGAGCCGGATCGTGATGCGCTCGTTCTGCGCGACAAAGCCGGGAGCCGGGTTCTGGTCGACGACGCGACCGGGGTCGACCGTCTCCGACTCCACCGTCTCGAAGCTCAGCCTGAAGCTGGTGTCCGCGAGCGCCGCCTCGACCTCGTCGCGGGTCATACCAGTGAGGTCGATGAGCTCCGCCGTGCCGTCGGAGACGAAGAGGTCGACCGTCTGGCCGGACTGGATCGCCTGGCCCGCGGCGGGGTTCGTCCGGGTGACGTTGCCCTTC
>CBINDH010000250.1:0-4422 GCA_966249365.1 uncultured Xylanimonas sp.
GGACTTCTACTTCACGGTCGACACGATCGTGAACCGCCTCAAGGCCAAGCCGCTGGTCATCCAGCTCCCGATCGGTGCCGAGAACGACTTCATCGGCGTCGTCGACCTGGTCGAGATGCGCGCGCTCGTGTGGCGCGGCGAGACCGAGATGGGCGCCAAGTACGACATCGAGGAGATCCCGGCCGACCTGCAGGAGAAGGCGGAGCAGTACCGCGCCGAGCTCCTCGAGGCGGTCGCCGAGTCCGACGACGAGCTGCTCGAGAAGTTCCTCGGCGGCGAGGACCTGACGCTGGCCGAGATCAAGGCGGGCATCCGCAAGCTCACGATCTCGGGCGAGGCCTTCCCCGTGCTGTGCGGCTCGGCGTTCAAGAACAAGGGCGTCCAGCCCATGCTCGACGCCGTCGTGGACTACCTCCCGTCGCCGCTCGACATCCCCGCTGTCCAGGGTCACGACCCGAAGGACGCCGAGGTCGTCGTCGAGCGTCACGCGGACGCCACCGAGCCGTTCGCGGCCCTCGCGTTCAAGATCGCCGCGCACCCGTTCTTCGGCAAGCTCACCTTCATCCGCGTGTACTCGGGCAAGGTCTCCCAGGGCGCCCAGGTCGTCAACTCGACCAAGGGCAAGAAGGAGCGCATCGGGAAGATCTTCCAGATGCACGCCAACAAGGAGAACCCTGTCGACGAGGCGACCGCCGGTCACATCTACGCGTTCATCGGCCTCAAGGACGTCACCACCGGTGACACCCTGTGCGACGCGAACGCCCAGGTCATCCTCGAGTCGATGACCTTCCCCGAGCCGGTCATCGACGTGGCCATCGAGCCCAAGACGAAGGCCGACCAGGAGAAGCTCTCGACGGCGATCCAGAAGCTCGCCGAGGAGGACCCGACCTTCCGCGTCAAGCTGGACGAGGAGACCGGCCAGACCGTCATCGGCGGTATGGGCGAGCTCCACCTCGACATCCTCGTCGACCGCATGCGTCGCGAGTTCAAGGTCGAGGCCAACGTCGGCAAGCCGCAGGTCGCGTACCGCGAGACCATCCGCCGCAAGGTGGAGAAGGTCGAGTACACGCACAAGAAGCAGACCGGTGGTTCGGGCCAGTTCGCCAAGGTCCAGGTGACCTTCGAGCCGCTCGACACGACCGAGGGCGAGCTCTACGAGTTCGCCAACGAGGTCACCGGTGGCCGCGTCCCGCGCGAGTACATCCCGTCGGTCGACGCCGGTATCCAGGCCGCCCTCCAGCAGGGTGTGCTCGCCGGCTTCCCGCTCGTCGGCGTCAAGGCGACGCTGCTCGACGGTGCGTACCACGAGGTCGACTCGTCCGAGATGGCGTTCAAGATCGCCGGCTCGATGGTCCTCAAGGAGGGCGTCAAGCGCGCCGACCCGGCTCTGCTCGAGCCGATCATGGCCGTCGAGGTCCGTACGCCCGAGGAGTACATGGGCGACGTGATCGGTGACATCAACTCCCGCCGTGGCATGATCCAGTCCATGGAGGACGCGACCGGCGTCAAGGTCGTTCGCGCCCAGGTGCCGCTGAGCGAGATGTTCGGCTACATCGGCGACCTGCGGTCGAAGACCCAGGGTCGCGCGGTGTACTCGATGCAGTTCGACAGCTACGCCGAGGTTCCTCGCAACGTCGCTGACGAGATCATCAAGAAGACCCGGGGCGAGTGAGTTCCCTCTAGGTCGACCAGCAATTCCAATCAACCTGTAGGAACCCCCGTCGCCCCGCGAGGTAGGCTCTTGAGCCGAGTCTCGCAACGTTCGGGAACATCTACCCAGTCCCAGGAGGACCCCAGTGGCTAAGGCCAAGTTCGAGCGGACCAAGCCGCACGTCAACGTCGGCACCATCGGTCACGTCGACCACGGTAAGACGACGCTCACCGCTGCTATCTCGAAGACCCTCGCCGAGAAGTACCCGGCGTCGGAGGGCTACCTCGCCAACCAGGTCGTCGACTTCGACGGCATTGACAAGGCGCCCGAGGAGAAGCAGCGCGGTATCACGATCAACATCTCGCACATCGAGTACGAGACGCCGAACCGTCACTACGCGCACGTCGACGCCCCGGGTCACGCCGACTACATCAAGAACATGATCACCGGTGCTGCCCAGATGGACGGCGCCATCCTCGTGGTCGCCGCCACCGACGGCCCGATGGCCCAGACGCGTGAGCACGTTCTGCTCGCCCGCCAGGTCGGCGTTCCCTACCTGCTCGTGGCGCTCAACAAGGCCGACATGGTCGACGACGAGGAGATCCTCGAGCTCGTCGAGATGGAGGTCCGCGAGCTGCTGTCGTCGCAGGGCTTCGACGGCGACAACGCCCCCGTCGTCCGCGTGTCGGGCCTCAAGGCGCTCGAGGGTGACCCCGAGTGGCAGGAGAAGGTCCTCGAGCTCATGCAGGCCGTGGACGACAACGTCCCCGAGCCGGTCCGTGACCTCGACAAGCCGTTCCTGATGCCGATCGAGGACGTCTTCACGATCACCGGTCGTGGCACCGTCGTCACCGGCAAGGTCGAGCGTGGCGCGCTGAACGTCAACTCCGAGGTCGAGATCGTCGGTATCCGCAACCCGCAGAAGACGACGGTCACGGGCATCGAGACGTTCCACAAGTCGATGGACCAGGCTCAGGCCGGCGACAACACCGGTCTGCTCCTCCGCGGCATCAAGCGCGAGGACGTCGAGCGCGGCCAGGTCGTCGTGAAGCCGGGTTCGATCACCCCGCACACCGACTTCGAGGCTCAGGTCTACATCCTGGGCAAGGACGAGGGCGGCCGTCACAACCCGTTCTACTCGAACTACCGTCCGCAGTTCTACTTCCGCACGACGGACGTCACCGGTGTCATCCAGCTGCCCGAGGGCACCGAGATGGTCATGCCCGGTGACAACACCGAGATGACGGTCCAGCTCATCCAGCCCATCGCCATGGAGGAGGGCCTCGGCTTCGCCATCCGTGAGGGTGGCCGCACCGTCGGCTCCGGCCGTGTCACCAAGATCATCAAGTGATCTTGTGCTGATGGCTGGCTGATCTGATCAGCCGCGAAGGCCCCGGTTCCCGCGAGGGACCGGGGCCTTCGTGCGTCTCCGGTGCCGGCCGGGTCGCCGCGCGCGATGCTGGACGGATGATCCCGGTCATCCTCGACGGCGACCCCGGCCACGACGACGCCGTCGCGTGGACCATGGCGTTCGCGTCGCCAAGGCTCGACGTGCGCGGCGTCGTGTCGGTCGCGGGGAACGCGAGCCTCGCGCACACGAGCGAGAACATGCGGCGCATCGTCACTCTGCTGGGGGTGCGCGGGGTGCCGCTCGCGCGCGGCGCGGAGCGTCCGCTCGTCGCCGAGCCGATCGTCGCGCCGTCGGTGCACGGTGCGTCGGGTCTCGACGGCCCGGCGCTGCCCGCCCCGGCCGTCGACCTCGAGCCGGTGGGGGGCGTCGAGCTCATGGCACGGCTGGTCCGCGAGAGCGCCGAGCCGGTGTGGCTCGTGGCGACCGGGCCGCTGACCGACGTCGCCACGCTGCTCCTCGCGTACCCCGGCGTCGCGTCGCGGATCGCGGGCATCTCGCTCATGGGCGGTGGCATCCTCTCGGGCAACTGGACCCCGGCCGCCGAGTTCAACGTGCTCGCGGACCCCGAGGCCGCCGCGATCGTGTTCCGGTCCGGGGTGCCGATTCTCATGGCCGGCCTGGACGTCACCGAGAAGGCGCTGCTGCTGCCCGCGGACGTCGAACGGGTTCGGGCGCTGGGCAGCCCGCTCGCCGCGGTGGTCGCCGACTGGCTCGAGTACTTCTCCGCGTTCCACCGCGCGATCGGCTACCCGGGGGCCCCGCTCCACGACCCGGTCGCCGTCGTCGCGCTGACGCACCCCGAGATCCTCGAGATCGAGCCGCGGTACGTCCAGGTCGAGACGGCGGGGCAGTACGCGCGCGGCGCCACGGTGGCGGACCTGTACGGCGCGAGCGGCGAGCCTCCCAACGCGCGCGTGGTCACGGGCATCGACCGGGGCGCGTACGTGGACCTCGTCGTCGCGGCGGTCGCGCACTTCGGGGGGCGGTGAGGTCCGTGCCCGTCATCATCGACTGCGACCCCGGCACCGACGACGTCGCCGCACTCGTCCTCGCGTGCGCGCTGGCGCGGCGCGGCGAGCTCGACGTCGCGGCGGTCACCACCGTGGCGGGCAACGTCGGCGTCGACCGCGGCACGCGCAACGCGCTCGACGTCGTCGGGCTCCTCGGCTGGGACGTGCCCGTCGCTCGCGGAGCGGCTGTCCCGCTGCTGGGGGACCTGCCGCCGGGTCGCGGGGCGCACGGTGATGACGGCCTGCTGGGCGTCGACCTGCCGGCGTCGGGCGGAACGCCGGACCCGCGTGCCGCATGGGAGGTGATGCGCGACGTCGCGGCGGCGAGCACGGAGCTGCTCGACGTCGTC
>CBINDH010000251.1:0-4418 GCA_966249365.1 uncultured Xylanimonas sp.
GATGACGCAGCCGCTCATGTACAACCTCATCGAGGCGAAGCGCTCGGTGCGGCGCCTCTACACCGAGAACCTCGTGGCCCGCGGCGACATCACGGTCGAGGAGGCCGAGCTCGCGCTGCAGGACTACCAGACCCAGCTCGAGCGCGTGTTCACCGAGACCAAGCAGGGCGTCGGCTCCAAGCCGCTGTCCGAGCACGTCGGCGGCCTGGAGCTGCCCGAGGCGCAGCGCGCGGACGCCGGCACCATGGTCGGCTGGCAGACGGCCGTGCCGCACGCCGTCATCGAGCGCATCGGCGAGGCGCACACCGCACCGCCGGAGGGCTTCACCGTCCACCCCAAGCTGCTCAAGCTGCTCGAGACCCGCCGCATCATGTCGAAGGACGGCGGCATCGACTGGGGCTTCGGCGAGATCCTCGCGTTCGGCTCGCTGCTCATGGAGGGCACCCCGGTGCGCCTCGCCGGCCAGGACTCGCGCCGCGGCACGTTCGTCCAGCGCCACGCCGTGTTCCACGACCGGACCAACGGCGCCGAGTGGACACCGCTGAACTACCTCACGCGCGAGCAGGCCAAGTTCTGGGTCTACGACTCGTCGCTGTCGGAGTACGCGGCCCTCGGCTTCGAGTACGGCTACTCCGTGGAGCGGCCCGACGCGCTCGTCCTGTGGGAGGCGCAGTTCGGCGACTTCGTCAACGGCGCCCAGACCGTCATCGACGAGTTCGTCTCCTCCGCCGAGCAGAAGTGGGGCCAGACGTCGTCGCTGGTCATGCTGCTGCCGCACGGCTACGAGGGCCAGGGGCCCGACCACTCGTCCGCCCGCATCGAGCGCTTCCTGCAGCTCGCCGCGGAGGACAACATGCTCATCGCGCACCCGTCGACGCCGTCGTCGTACTTCCACCTGCTGCGCCGCCAGGCGTACCAGCGCCCGCGCAAGCCGCTCATCGTGTTCACGCCCAAGCAGCTGCTGCGGCTCAAGGCGGCGGCCTCGGGTGTCGAGGAGTTCACGTCCGGCACGTTCCGGCCCGTGCTCCCCGACACGAGCGTGGACGCGTCGGGCGTCACCCGCGTGCTCGTGTGCTCGGGTCGCGTGTACTACGACCTGCTCGCCGAGCGCACGCGCCGCGGCGACACGACGACGGCGCTGGTCCGTCTCGAGCAGCTCTACCCGCTGCCCGAGGCGGAGCTGGTCGCCGAGCTGGCGAAGTACCCGGGCGCCGAGGTCGTGTGGGTGCAGGACGAGCCGCAGAACCAGGGCGCGTGGTCGTACCTGCACCTGGCCCTGCCGGCCGACCTGCGGGCCAGCGTGCGCGTGGTGTCCCGCCCGGCGTCCGCAGCCACGGCGGCGGGCACGCACAAGCTGCACGCGGCGCAGGAGGAGGCGCTGATCGCGGAGGCGTTCGCCGACTGACGCTCTGCTGGTTGAGCCCCGTCGAAACCTGAGCCCCGTCGCTCTGTCGGTTGAGCCCCGTCGAAACCTGAGCCCCGTCGAGACCACCGATGACGTGGTTTCGACGGGGCTCAACCATCATCGGGCGTGGTTTCGACGGGGATCAACCATCACCCGGCGTGGTTTCGACGGGGCTCAACCATCACCAGCGCGAGTGGATCGCCTCGCGGAAGTGGCGGTCGTAGAGGTTCTTGACCTCCGAGGCGAACAGCGGGCCGAGCGAGGTCACGTCCCCGGCCGCGGCGTTGGCACGCGCCTGCTCGGGGCTGCGAGCGCCCGGGATGACGGTCGAGACGCCGGGCTGCTGCCACACCCACGCGATGGCGGCCTGGGCGGGGGTGAGGTTGCCGGGCAGCCCCGCGACGAGCTCGGAGAACTCCGTGGCGGCCGTCACCCCGGTCTCGTAGTCCACGCCCGAGAACGTCTCGCCGACGTCGAACGACTCGCCGTGGCGGTTGTAGTTGCGGTGGTCCGACTCGGGGAACGTCGTCTGCGTGGTGTACCGCCCCGAGAGCAGGCCCGAGGCGAGCGGGACGCGCGCGATGACGCCGACGCCCGCCGCGGACGCCGCCGGGAGCACCTCCTCGAGGGGCTTGAGGCGGAACGCGTTGAGGATGATCTGGATCGACGCGACACCGGGGTGCTCGAGCGCCTCGAGCGCCTCCGCGGTGGTCTCGACGCTCACGCCGTAGCTCGCCATGACACCCTCGGCGACGAGCGTGTCGAGCGCGTCGTAGACCTCCTGGGTCGAGTACACGGCCGTGGGCGGGCAGTGGAGCTGGACGAGGTCGAGCGTGTCGACGCCGAGGTTGCGGCGCGACCGGTCGGTCCACTCGCGGAAGTTGGCCAGGACGTAGTTCTCCGGCACCTGCTCGACGCGGCGGCCCATCTTGGTGGCCACGGTGATCCCGGCGTCCTGGTGGTCGCGCAGGAAGGCTCCGATGGCCTGCTCGGAGCGTCCGTCGCCGTACACGTCGGCGGTGTCGTAGAACGTCACGCCGGCCTCGAGCGCGTCTCCCCAGTCGCCGCCGAGCTGCCAGGTGCCCAGTCCGACGACCGAGACGAGGCGGCCGGTGCGGCCGAGTACCTGCTGTTCCATCACGTCTCCCCTACTGATCTGTGGTCACACAGTACGACGCATGTCGCGTCGCCGACGGCTACGGTGTGCACGTGATCATGAGCGCTACCCCGTCCGCACCGCCGGTCTCCGGCACCCAGTACGTCATCACCCACGGCGAGCACCGTGCCGTCGTCGCCGAGGTCGGCGCGATGGTCCGCGAGTACTCGGTGTCCGGACGTGACGTGTTCGTCCCCTTCGGCGAGGACGAGGTGGCGCCGGTGTTCAACGGCGCCGTCCTCCTGCCCTGGCCGAACCGGCTGGCCGACGGCGCGTACGTCGTCGACGGCGTGCGCTACGAGGTCGCGCAGTCCGAGCCCGACCGGGCGAACGCGCTGCACGGCCTGGCGTGCTGGGTCCGCTGGTCGCTCGTCGAGCACTCGGCCGACGCCGTCACGCTCGAGCTGGCGCTCGCGCCGCAGAAGGGCTGGCCCTTCCAGCTCGTCTCGCAGGTGCGCTACGCGCTGTCGGACGCCGGGCTCGAGGTCACGGTGACGACGCGCAACATCGGCGCCGGCACCGCCCCCTACGGCATCGGGTTCCACCCGTGGCTCTCGGCCGGCGGCGCGTCGCTCGACGAGTGCACGGCCCAGCTCGACGCGACCACGCACGTCACGGTCGACGACCGGCTGCTGCCGACGGGCACCGAGCCGGTCGCGGGGCAGTACGACCTGCGGTCGCCCGTCTCGCTGCAGGGCCGGGACCTCGACGACGCGTGGCTCGACGTCACCCGCGACGAGGACGGGCTGTCGTGGTGCCGCCTGAGCGCCCCGGACGGCCGGACGGCAGCCATCTGGATGGACGAGTCGATGGACACCTGGCAGGTGTGCAGCGCCGACCACATCCCGCACTTCAGGCGCGGCGGCCTCGCGGCCGAGCCGATGAGCTGTGTCGCGAACGCCTTCAACACGGGCGAGCGCCTGGTCCGCCTGGCCCCCGGTGACGTGCACTCGGTCCGCTGGGGCGCCACGCTGCTCTGACATCCCGCCCGATGTGGCGCCGACACGCGAGAATGGCGGCGCAGTTCCAGGGGGAATCAGCGCAAGGGAGACAGTCCGTGACGGTACGCGAGACGCGCATCTGCGTCGTCGGCGACGAGCTGAGCGTGGGGGTCGGCGACGCACGCGCCCTCGGGTGGGTGGGGCGTGTCATGGCGCGGTCGCACTTCGACCGCCCTGCGATGCACTTCACGCTGGCCGTGCCGGGCGAGACGACGTCGGGGCTCGGCGCGCGCTGGGAGGCGGAGACGGCGGCCCGGTTCGGGCGCGAGACGGAGAACCGTCTGGTGATCGCGCTGGGCCGCAACGACGTCGAGCAGGGCCTGTCGATCGCGCGCTCGCGGCTCAACCTCGCGAACATCCTCGACCTCGCGGCGTCCGCGCAGGTGCAGTCGTTCGTCGTCGGGCCGCCGCCGGGGCGGCCCGAGGACGGCTCCGCGATTGCCGACCTCTCGGCGGCGTTCGCCGACGTCGCCTCACGGCGTCGCGTGCCGTACGTCGACACGTACACGCCGCTGGCGAACCACGAGCAGTGGCTGGCCGACCTCGCGCAGAACGGCTCCTTCTACCCGGGGCAGGCGGGCTACGGCCTCATGGCGTGGCTGGTGCTGCACACCGGCTGGCACGCGTGGCTCGGCCTGCCGTCGGAGGAGTAGACGGGTTCGCAGGCAGCGCTGCGCGTGTGGGACCATGGACCGTTAACGTCCACCACCTCGTGGGAGCAGTCATGAGCAAGCGCGGTCGGAAGCGTCGCACCCGTAAGGGCAGCGCCGCCAACCACGGCAAGCGTCCCAACGCCTGAGCACAGGCACCAGACGCGCGAGAGGCCGCGATCCCGTCAGGGGATCGCGGCCTCTCG
>CBINDH010000252.1:0-4404 GCA_966249365.1 uncultured Xylanimonas sp.
GGGGCGGCGGCGGGCTCGGCGGGGGCGGCCGGCGTCGTCGTGGCGACGGGGCGCGAGGCGCGCCGCGAGCGGCGCGCCGGGGTGGCGGGCGCCTCGGCAGCCGGGGCCGGTGCCTCGGTGGCCGGGGCCGCCGGGGCGGCCTCCGCCGGGGTCTGCGCGCGCGGCTCGTCGCGCGTCGGGAGGGTGATGCCGAGGTCCGGCGTGGCGCCGGTGGCGGGGCCCCCCGCGGGGCGCGTCACGCGGCGACGCGCGGGCTTGCGGGTGGGTTCGCTGTTCTCAGAGGTCACGCGGTGTGCTCCTGCTGCCTTGCGGACCACCCACATCTGTGGACCGCCGGGCGGTCGTCGTCCGTGCCGCGGGTTGCGCGGCCTGGGACGGAAGTCTCAGGTGACGGCTGGCTGCTGCCTCGTCTTCGCGGACGCCGGGCGGCCGGGTTCCCTTCATCACCCAGGCCGCGGCACCGCGTGCGGACGCGGGAACGTGCGAGCTCGTCGCCCTCGGGGTGATGTGGACCCCGAAGGTTGCGTCCAAGTATCGCACTGTCGTGATCAACTCGTGACGAAAACGCGGCGCGTGTCCACGACGACTGCCGGCCGCAGGTCTCGCCACGGCCCTGCCAGAGGTCCCGGAGGCACCGGGACCAAGGTCCCGAGGGATCGATATCACAACGCGTCGTCTTGACTCGTGAAGAAGTTCACGAACAGGCTGCGCATGAGCCGCCACGTGGACCGACGCTTTCGTGACACTGTGAGGGCCGGTGTCGTCATTTCCCAGTTCGGAGCCACAGGAGACGCAGCGTGGAAACCTTGGACCTCGCCCGATGGCAGTTCGCCATCACGACCGTCTACCACTTCATCCTGGTCCCGCTGACGATCGGCCTCGCGCCCCTCGTCGCGGGCATGCAGACGGCCTGGGTGGTGACCAAGAACGAGCGCTGGCTGCGCCTGACCAAGTTCTTCGGCAAGCTGCTGCTGATCAACTTCGCGCTCGGCGTCGCCACGGGCATCGTGCAGGAGTTCCAGTTCGGCATGGCCTGGAGCGAGTACTCGCGGTTCGTCGGTGACGTGTTCGGGGCGCCGCTCGCGATGGAGGCGCTGGCCGCCTTCTTCGTCGAGTCGACGTTCCTGGGCCTGTGGATCTTCGGCTGGGACCGCCTGAGCAAGAAGGTGCACCTCGCATGCATCTGGCTGCTCGCCCTCGCCACCAACCTGTCCGCGTACTTCATCCTCGCGGCGAACTCGTGGATGCAGCACCCCGTCGGGACCGAGTACAACCCCGAGACGGGCCGCGCGGAGATGGTCTCCATCGTCGAGGTCCTCACGAACAGCACGCTGCTCGCCGCGTTCCCCCACACCATCAGCGCCGCGTTCCTCGTCGCCGGCACGTTCGTCTGCGGCATCGCGTCGTGGTGGATGGTCCGGCTCGTGCGGACCAAGAAGCCCGAGCTCGTCGAGCTCGCGCGCGACACCTACCGCCCCGCCGTCGTGCTCGGAGCGATCGTGATGGTCGTCGCGGGCCTCGGCGTCGGCATCTCGGGCGACGTCCAGGGCAAGATCATGTACCAGCAGCAGCCCGGGAAGATGTCCGCCGCCGAGGGCCTGTGCAACACGGAGGAGTCGGCCGCGTTCTCGATCCTCACCGTCGGCCCCCTCGACCCCACGTGCGACGACCTCACCCGCGTGATCTCGGTGCCGGGCCTCGCCAGCTTCCTCGGCACCGGCCACTTCTCCGGCCCCGAGTCCGCGCTGCCGGGCGTCAACGACGTCCAGCGCGACATGCAGGAGCGCTTCGGCGCGACCGACGAGGCCGGCAACCCCATCAGCTACACCCCGCCGCTCGGCGTGACCTACTGGTCCTTCCGCCTCATGATCGGGCTCGCGGCGTTCTCCGCGGGGCTCGCGCTGTGGGCGCTGTGGGCGACCCGCCGCGGGCGGATGACGGACAACCCGTGGCTCGCCCGGCTCGGCATCATCGCGATCCCCATGCCGTTCCTCGCGTCGTCGTTCGGGTGGATCTTCACCGAGATCGGGCGCCAGCCGTGGGTCGTCGCCCCGAACCCGACCGGCATCGACGAGGTCCGACTCCTCACCGAGCGCGGCGTCTCCGACCTGCCGCCGGGCGTCGTCCTCGCCTCGATGATCGCGTTCACGGTCGTCTACGCGGCGCTCGGCGTCGTCTGGTACCGGCTCATCCACCGGTACGCCATCGAAGGTGTCCCCGAGGTGCACGACGAGTCCCCCGAGGCTCGCACCGACGACGCCGACCGTCCCCTGTCCTTCGCCTACTGAGCCGCTGAGCACCAAGGAGAACTGAGATGGACCTGTCGATCCTGTGGTTCGTGCTCATCGCCGTCCTGTGGACGGGGTACCTCGTCCTCGAGGGCTTCGACTTCGGCGTCGGGATGCTGATGTCGATCTTCCCGCGGGGCTCGCGCGAGCAGAAGCACGACGAGCGCCGCGTGCTCATCAACACCATCGGCCCCGTGTGGGACGGCAACGAGGTGTGGCTGCTGACCGCGGGCGGCGCGACCTTCGCCGCCTTCCCCGAGTGGTACGCGACCCTCTTCTCGGGCTTCTACGTCCCGCTGCTGCTCATCCTGCTCGCCCTGATCGTCCGCGTCGTCGCGTTCGAGTACCGCGGCAAGATCGCCTCCGACACCTGGGCCCGGCGCTTCGACCTGCTCATCCAGGTCGGCTCGTGGGTGCCCGCCGTGCTGTGGGGCGTCGCGTTCGCCAACCTCGTGCGCGGCGTGCTGCTCGACGCCGACCACCAGTACGTGGGCGGCTTCTGGGCGCTGCTCAACCCGTTCGCCCTGCTCGGCGGCCTCACCACGCTCGTGCTGTTCCTCCTGCACGGGTCGGTGTTCCTCGCGCTCAAGACCGACGGGGAGCTGCGTGAGCGTGCCCGCGCCTTCGCGTCGCGGCTCTCGGTCGCGGCCGTCGTCGTCGCCGGCGGCTGGGCCGTATGGGCGCAGGTCGCGTTCTCGGTGGCGTGGACCTGGGCGGCCGTCGCCGTCGCCGCGCTGTGCCTCGTCGGCGTCGTCGTCACCAACGCGCGCGGCCGCGAGGGCTGGGCGTTCTCGCTGTCCGCCGTGGCGATCGCCGCCGCCGTCGTGCTGATCTTCGGGTCGATGTACCCCGACGTCATGCCGGGTCTCGACGGCGGCGAGTCGCTCACCATCCACGAGGCGACGTCGACCGAGTACACGCTGACCGTCATGACCTGGGTCGCCGTCATCCTGACCCCCGTCGTCATCGCCTACCAGAGCTGGACGTACTGGGTCTTCCGGCGCCGGCTCACCACGTCGGACCTGCCCGCCCCGGCGGGCCTGAGCTGGACCAAGGTGCGCGACGCCTTCCGCGGGCACGAGCACGCCGCGGTCGACCCGGCGGACCTCGCGTGACGGTCGCGTGAAGCCGCTCGACCCACGCCTGCTGCACCGGGCGCGCGCGGCCCGGCGGTACGTGGTCCTGACCGCCGGGCTGGGTCTGGCGTCGGCTCTGCTGATCGTCGGGCAGGCGCTGCTCGTCGCGTCGCTGCTCGGTGCGCTCGTGACCGACGGGTCGGTACCGGGCGCGGTCGCTGCCCGCACGCTCGGCGCCCTCGCCGGCGTCGCGGCGGCACGCGGTCTCGTGGCGTGGGCACAGGAGCGGTACGCGCAGAAGGCCGCCGCGCAGACCGTCGCGGAGCTGCGGGCGCAGGTCGTCGCGCACGCCGTCGCGCTCGGTCCGCGCTGGGGCTCGGGCGCGCGCCGGGCGGAGGTCGCGACCCTCGCGACCCGCGGTCTCGACGCGCTCGAGCCCTACCTGGTGCGCTACCTGCCCTCCCTCCTGCTCACGGCGCTCGTCACGCCCTCCGTGCTCGTGGTGCTCGGCGCGCTCGACTGGGTCTCGCTCGTCGTGTGCCTCGTGACGCTGCCGCTCGTGCCGCTGTTCATGTGGCTCGTCGGGCTCATGACGCAGGGGACGTCCGAGCGGCGGCTCGTCGTCGTCCAGCGCCTCGGGTCGCAGGTGCTCGACCTCGTGGCAGGCCTGCCGACGCTGCGGGCCTTCGGGCGCGAGGTCGGCCCTGGGGCGCGCGTGCGTGCGCTCGGCGACGCGTCCAAGAAGGCGACCATGGGGACGCTGCGCGTGGCGTTCCTGTCCGGCATGGTCCTCGAGCTGCTGACGACGCTGTCGGTCGCGGTCGTGGCGGTCGGCGTCGGGCTGCGGCTCGTCCACGGCGGCATCCCGCTGACGGCGGGGCTTGCGGTGATCATGCTGGCACCCGAGGTGTACCTGCCGTTGCGCGCCGTGGGGGCGCAGTTCCATGCCTCGACTGATGGGCTGGCTGCTGCTTCGTCTGTTTTTGCTCTGTTGGAGACGCCTGTCGTGGGCTGGGACGGGGAGGGGGTGCCGGACACCG
>CBINDH010000253.1:0-4400 GCA_966249365.1 uncultured Xylanimonas sp.
TTCCTTTCGACGGGACGTGGGCCGTCCACGAACCTACCCGCGCGCACGGGGCGGCGACGCGCACGACGCCGGACCGCTTCACCGCCTTGAGTTGTCGGATTCCTACAACGTCCCCCCGGCGTTCGCGCCGCTCGTAGACTCGGGGAGTGAGGACCAACGCGGCCACGCCACACCCGCAGGCCCGCCCCGAGGACGGGTCCGGGGTGCGCGCCGGCGACGAGGTGCCCTCGATCACGACGGCACGCGAGTCCCTGGAGGACGACCAGGCGCGACGCATGCGCCGGTACCTCTGCCAGATGGGGTTCCGCGTGGTCTGCTTCGTCGGGGCGTACTTCGTCACGGGCTGGCCGCGGTGGACGCTCGTCGTCGTCGCCGTCGTCATCCCCTACGTCGCGGTCATCCTCGTGAACGCGGGGCGCGACAAGGTGGAGTACGCGTCCTCCGCGGTCGTCCCGGAAGCCCCCCGGGAACTGCCGCCGATGCCCGACGGCGCGCACGTCGTCGTCGTCGACCCCGAACCCGAGGAGCAGGAGCACTGATGGACCCGCTGGCCACCGCAGACCCCGTCGCCGAGGGTCACCTGGTCTGCTCGGGCAAGGGCTGCCACGCCGAGGCCGTGTGGGGCCTGCTGTGGAACAACCCCAAGATCCACGCGCCCGCCCGCCGCAAGGTGTGGCTCGCGTGCGACGACCACCTCGAGCACCTCGTGACGTTCCTCGAGGCGCGCGGCTTCCTCAAGCAGGTGGTGCCCGTCGCCGACCTCGAGCGGTTCGACCCGGACCAGCGTCCGTGACCGCGACGTCCCGAACTCGCCGGCAGTGGGTCACGCTCGGCGTCGGCGCCGTCGTGCTGGCCGCGCTGTGCGTGCTCGCCGCCGTCTGGCAGTGGCACCGGTACACGGCGCGCGAGGCGCAGATCTCCCTGGCCGAGGCGAACTACGGCGCGCAGCCCGTCGAGGTCGGCGCGCTGCTGCCCGGTCCCGGGGCGACGCTCGCCGACGACGACGTGTGGCGCCCCGCGACGATGACCGGCTCCTACCGGCCGCAGGACACGGTGCTGCTGCGCAACCGGCCGGTCTCCTCGACGCCGGGCTTCCACGTGCTGGTGCCGTTCGAGGACCGCTCCGGCATCGTCGTCGTCGTCGACCGCGGGTTCGTGCCGCTGGGCGAGGACTCGAGCGCGCCCGACGCCGTCCCCGCTCCCCCGGCAGGCGAGGTCACCGTGACGGTGACGCTGCGTGCCGACGAGCCGGCGTCGTCCCGGGGTGCGCCCGCCGGGCAGGTGCAGGCCGTCTCGACGGCGCAGGTGCTCGACGCGGGCTCCTCGGGAGCCGGCTGGGCGCAGGGCCGCACCGTCGGCGCGTACGGCCAGCTCCGCAGCGAGGACCCCGCCCCCGCGCAGACCCTCCGGGCGCTGCCACCCCCCGACCTCGACCCCGGCTCGCACCTGTCGTACACGGTCCAGTGGGTGATCTTCGCCCTCGGCGCCGTCGGCGGGTACCTGTTGCTGTGGCGCCGCGAGACGCGCGGGGCGAACCCCACGGCGGGTGACCTCCTGGCCGCCGAGGGCGCGGCCCGCGCACCGCGTGAGCCGCGCCGTCGCCGGCCGACCGACGAGGAGCTCGAGGACGCGCTGCTCGAGGACCGGCTCTCCTAGCGCCGGTCCTCGGGCAGCGACTCAGAGCTGCTGCGCGGAGAGCGCGTCGCAGGTGGCCAGGGTGCCGTTGTTGTAGCCGCGGGCGAACCACTCGACGCGCTGCTGCGCGGAGCCGTGGGTGAACAGGTCGGGGTTGACCCGGCCCGTCGCCGCCGCCTGGATCCGGTCGTCGCCGACGGCCTGCGCGGCCGAGACGGCGTCGTTGAGGTCCTGCTGCGTCAGGGGGTTCATGAAGACCACGCCGGTGTCCGGGTCCACGGTCGAGGAGGCGTGCGCCGCCCACATGCCGGCGAGGCAGTCGGCCATGAGCTCGATGCGCACCGAGTCGGACTCGGCCCCGGAACCGCCGCGCTGGGCCGCGTCCATCGCGCCGATGAGGTTCTCGATGTGGTGGCCCATCTCGTGCGCGACGACGTACTTGCGGGCCAGCGGACCGCCCGAGGAGCCGAACTGCCGCACCAGCTCGTCGTAGAACGCGAGGTCGATGTAGATCGTCTGGTCGGGCGGGCAGTAGAACGGGCCCGTGTCGGACGTCGCCGAGCCGCAGGCAGTGCTCGTCGCGCCGGTGAAGCTCTCGACGGGCGGCTGGACGTACTGCACGCCCGCCTGCTGGGGCAGCACCTGCGACCAGTAGGCGTCGAGGGACTGGATGGTGGCCGACAGCTCGCACTCCGGGTTGACGTTGGCCTCGGCGGCGGTGCAGTCGCCGATGAACTGCTCCTCGCCGGCGGGCTGCTGCTGGCCGGTGCCGGCGCCGCCCGAGAGCGCGTTCGTGAGGTTGCCGAGGTCGCCGCCACCACCGAAGAACATGGCGAGCAGGGCCACGAGCACCGCGCCGATCCCACCCCCGGCGATCGCGCCCGTCCGGCCCCGGCCGCTGCCCTTGCGGACGCGGCCGCCCTCGAAGTTTCCACCTTCACTGAACGTCATGGGCCAACCGTAATCCGGGCAGGTCAACCCCGCTCTCCACCCGGTGCCCGGGAAAATCACACCGGGTCGAGCACCGCACCACGTAGACTCTGGTGGCCCTTCTCGCGACCACGTCGCGCCCGACCCGAGGCATCCCGAGGCACCTTTCGTGATCACCGCTCACGCCGTCGAGCTCCGTATCGGCGCCCGCGTCCTGCTCAACCCGGCGACGTTCCGCATCGCCCCGGGCGACCGGATCGGTCTCGTCGGCCGCAACGGCGCGGGCAAGACGACGCTGACGAAGACCCTGGCGGGCGAGACGCTGCCGACCGGCGGGCAGATCACCCGCTCGTCCGAGGTGGGCTACCTGCCCCAGGACCCGCGCACGGGCGACCTCGACACCATCGCGATGGACCGGGTGCTCTCGGCCCGCGGCCTCGACTACCTGGTGCGCGCGATGGCGGAGACCGAGGCGAAGATGTCGTCGCCCGACATGGACGTCATGGCCGCCGCGCTCGACCGCTACCCCAAGCTCGAGGCGCGCTTCCTCGCGGCCGGCGGGTACGCGGCGGAGTCCGAGGCGCACCGCATCACCTCGAACCTGGGCCTCGACCAGCGGGTGCTCTCCCAGCCCCTGTCGACGCTCTCGGGTGGTCAGCGCCGCCGCGTCGAGCTGGCCCGCATCCTGTTCAGCGGCGTCGACACGCTGCTGCTCGACGAGCCGACCAACCACCTCGACGCCGACTCGATCATCTGGCTGCGCGACTACCTCAAGACGTACCCGGGCGGCTTCATCGTCATCTCGCACTCGGTCGAGCTGCTGCGCGACACGGTCAACAAGGTGTGGCACCTCGACGCCAACCGCGGCGAGCTCGACCAGTACAACCTCGGCTGGGACCGGTACCTCGAGCAGCGCGAGCAGGACGAGAAGCGTCGCCGCCGCGAGCGCGCCAACGCCGAGAAGAAGGCGTCGGCGCTCATGGCGCAGGCCGAGAAGATGCGCGCGAAGGCCACCAAGGCGGTCGCCGCGCAGAACATGATCCGCCGCGCCGAGTCGATGCTCGGCGGGCTGGAGGCGGCACGGCAGTCGGACAAGGTGGCCAGGCTGCGGTTCCCCAAGCCGGCGCCGTCGGGCAGGACGCCGCTCGTGGGCAAGGACCTGTCGAAGTCGTACGGCTCGCTCGAGGTGTTCACGGGCGTCGACCTGGCGATCGACCGCGGGTCGCGCGTCGTCATCCTGGGGCTCAACGGCGCGGGCAAGACGACGATGCTGCGCCTGCTGGCGGGCGTCGAGCAGCCGGACACCGGCGAGGTCGTGCCGGGCCACGGGCTCAAGCTGGGCTACTACGCCCAGGAGCACGACATGCTCGACATGGACGTCACGGTCGTGGAGAACCTGCGCCACGCGGCCCCCGACCTCACCGACACCGAGGTGCGGTCGGTCCTCGGCTCGTTCCTGTTCTCGGGCGACGACGCCGACAAGCCGACCAACGTGCTCTCGGGCGGCGAGAAGACGCGGCTCGCGCTCGCGACGCTCGTCGTCTCGTCGGCGAACGTGCTGCTGCTCGACGAGCCGACCAACAACCTCGACCCGGCGTCGCGCGCGGAGATCCTCGGCGCGCTGCGCACGTACGAGGGCGCGATCGTCATGGTCACGCACGACGACGGCGCGGTCGACGCGCTCGACCCGGAGCGCGTGCTGCTGCTCCCGGACGGCGACGAGGACCTCTGGAACGAGGACTACCGCGAGCTGGTGGCCCTCGCCTGACGCGGGGCCCCCCTGCTGGTTGAGCCCCGTCGAAACCGGCCCCTGCTGGTTGAGCCCCGTCGAAACC
>CBINDH010000254.1:0-4396 GCA_966249365.1 uncultured Xylanimonas sp.
ATGATCGTGCGCGGGTTCGTCGAGCCCATCGCGCGCGAGCTGCCGATGGAGTACGCCCTCGAGCTGAACCGGCTCATCGAGCTGCAGATGGAAGGAGCCGTCGGCTGATGGGGCTCGACACCAAGCCTCTCTCGACGCTGCACGAGAAGGCGTCCTACGACGTCGCCGACTTCGAGGTCCCGACGGGCCGCGAGGAGGAGTGGCGGTTCACCCCGCTGCGCCGCCTCCGCGGCCTGCACAAGGGCACCGCGCAGGAGGGCGGCAAGGTGCTGCTGGAGGTCGAGGCGGCGCCCGAGGCCGCCGTCGAGACCGTCGGGCGCGACGACCCGCGCCTCGGCAGGGCCTACGTCCCCGCCGACCGGGTCAGCGCGCAGGCGTGGAACTCCTTCACCGACGCGACCGTCGTGACCGTCCCGAAGGAGGCCGTCGCCTCGGCGCCGACCGTCCTGCGGCGGCGCGGCGAGGACGCCTCGGCCGCGGCCTACGGCCACACCACCGTCGTGGTGGAGCCGTTCGCCGAGGCCACCGTCGTGTTCACGCACCGCGGCTCGGCGACCTACGCCGAGAACGTCGAGTTCGTCGTCGGCGACGGCGCCCGCCTCTCGGTGATCAGCCTGCAGGACTGGGCGGACGACGCCGTCCACGTCGCCCACCAGCACGCCCGGCTCGGCCGCGACGCCCGGTTCGTCTCGCACAACATCTCGCTCGGCGGCGACGTCGTGCGGATCTCGCCGTCCGTCGCCTACGCCGCGCCCGGCGGCGACGCCGAGCTGTACGGGGTGTACTTCGTCGACGGCGGCCAGCACCTGGAGCACCGCCTTCTCGTCGACCACGCCGTCCCGCACTGCCGCAGCCGCGTCGACTACCGCGGCGCCCTGCAGGACCAGGACGCGCACGCCGTCTGGATCGGCGACGTGATCATCCGCGCGGAGGCGGAGGGCACCGACACCTACGAGCTGAACCGCAACCTCGTCCTCACCGACGGGACGCGGGTCGACTCGGTGCCGAACCTGGAGATCCTCACCGGCGAGGTCGCCGGCGCCGGGCACGCCTCGGCGTCCGGGCGGCTGGACGACCAGCACCTGTTCTACCTGCAGGCGCGCGGCATCACCTTCGACGAGGCGCGGCGCATGGTCGTGCGGGGCTTCCTCGGTCAGCTCGTCGAGCGGATCGAGGTCCCCGAGGTCCGCGACAAGGTGCGCGAGGCCATTGAGGAAGAGCTGGACCAGGGAGCCGCCCGATGACCGAGACCGCGAAATCCGGGAACACGACCCCGCAGGAGGGGTACGTGAAGGTGTGCGCGCTCGACGAGGTCCCCGCCGACGGGGCGCTCGGCGTCGAGGTCGGCGACACGCCCATCGCCATCGTGCGCAGCGGCGAGGACGTGTACGCCGTCAACGACATCTGCACGCACGCCGAGGTCTCGCTGTCCGAGGGCGAGGTCTACGACGGCACGATCGAGTGCTGGCTGCACGGGTCCTGCTTCGACCTGCGCAGCGGCAAGCCCACCAACCCTCCGGCCACGCAGCCGGTCGCCACCTACAAGGTCAAGGTCGAGGGCGGGGACGTCTACGTCTCGCTCGGCGACGACTGACCCCACGACGAAGGAACCACACGCACTATGGCCACGCTAGAGATCCGCGACCTCCACGTCTCCGTCGGCGACGGCTCCGACGGGGCGAAGGAGATCCTGCGCGGGGTCGACCTGACCGTGCAGGCCGGCGAGACCCACGCGCTCATGGGGCCGAACGGCTCCGGCAAGTCCACCCTGGCCTACGCGGTCGCCGGCCACCCCAAGTACGAGGTGACGTCCGGGACCGTGACGCTGGACGGCGAGGACGTCCTCGCGATGTCCGTCGACGAGCGCGCCCGCGCCGGGCTGTTCCTGGCGATGCAGTACCCGGTCGAGGTGCCGGGCGTGTCCGTCTCCAACTTCCTGCGCTCGGCCGTGACCGCCGTGCGCGGCGAGGCCCCGAAGCTCCGCGAGTTCTCCAAGGAGATGAAGACGGCGATGGACAACCTGTCCATCGACCCGTCGTTCGCGCAGCGCAGCCTGAACGAGGGCTTCTCCGGCGGCGAGAAGAAGCGGCACGAGATCCTGCAGCTGGAGATGCTCAAGCCGAAGGTCGCGATCCTCGACGAGACCGACTCCGGCCTCGACGTCGACGCCCTCAAGGTCGTCTCCGAGGGCGTGAACCGGTTCGCCTCCGGTGAGACGGGCGTCCTGCTCATCACCCACTACACCCGCATCCTGCGGTACGTGAAGCCCGACTTCGTGCACGTGTTCGCCGCCGGCCGCGTCGTCGCCGAGGGCGGCCCGGAACTGGCCGACGAGCTGGAGGAGCAGGGCTACGAGAAGTACGCGAAGGCGGGCGCGTCCCTATGACGGCGAGCGAGGCGGGCCGGGCGGCCGCGGCCCCGCCCGGGGCGGGCCTGCTCCCCGAGGAGCTGAAGAAGGACTTCCCGCTGCTGGGCCGCACGGTCCGCGGCGGGCGTCCGCTCGTGTACCTGGACTCGGGGGCGACGTCGCAGAAGCCCCTCCGGGTGCTGGACGCCGAGCGGGAGTTCTACGAGCGGCACAACGCGGCCCCGCACCGCGGCGCGCACCTGCTCGCCGAGGAGGCGACGGAGGCCTACGAGAACGCCCGCGCCTCCATCGCCCGGTTCATCGGCGCGACGCCCGGCGAGATCGTGTTCACCAAGAACGCCACCGAGGGCATCAACCTCGTCGCGTACGCGATGAGCAACGCCGCGACCGCGGGCCCGGAGGCCGAGCGGTTCGCGGTCGGCCCCGGCGACGAGATCGTGGTGTCGGAGATGGAGCACCACGCCAACCTCGTCCCGTGGCAGCAGCTCTGCCTGCGCACCGGGGCGACGCTGCGCTGGTTCGGCATCACCGACGAGGGCCGCCTCGACCTGGAGGGGCTCGACGAGCTGGTCAACGAGCGCACCAAGATCGTCGCGCTGACGCACCAGTCGAACGTGCTCGGCACCGTCCCGCCGGTCCAGCTGATCGCCGAGCGGGCGCACGCGGTCGGCGCGCTCGTCCTGCTGGACGCCGCGCAGTCCGTCCCGCACCAGCCGGTCGACGTGACCGGGCTCGGCGCCGACTTCCTGGCGTTCTCCGGGCACAAGATGCTCGGCCCGACCGGCATCGGCGTCCTGTGGGGCCGCGGCGAGCTGCTGGAGGCCATGCCGCCGTTCATCACCGGCGGTTCCATGATCGAGGTCGTCCACATGGAGGAGACCACGTTCATGCCGCCCCCGCAGCGGTTCGAGGCGGGCGTCCCGATGACCGCGCAGGCGATCGGGCTCGGCGTCGCGTGCGACTACCTCGCCGAGATCGGCATGGACCGCGTCCACGCCCACGAGGAGGCCCTCGTCGGCTACTCCCTGGAGCGGCTCGGCGAGATCCCCGGCGTCCGCGTCATCGGCCCCGGCACCACCGAGGCGCGGGGCGGCGCGGTGTCGTTCACCGTCGAGGACATCCACCCGCACGACGTCGGCCAGGTCCTGGACGACCTGGGCGTCGAGGTCCGCGTCGGCCACCACTGCGCGTGGCCGATCTGCCGGCGCTTCGGCATCCCGGCGACCACCCGCGCGACGTTCTACCTCTACAACACCCTCGCCGACGTGGACGCGCTCGCCGACGGGGTACGGCACGCGCAGAAGTTCTTCGGAACACACTGACGCGCGGGCCGGTTGTAGCGAAAAAGGCTTGGAAGGGACGACATGCAGCTGGAGGCGATGTACCAGGAGGTCATCCTGGACCACTACCGCAACCCCCACCACAGGGGGCTGCGGGAGCCGTTCGAGGGCGAGGCGCACCACGTCAACCCGACCTGCGGTGACGAGGTGACGCTGCGCGTCCACCTCGACGGCGACGGCCAGGACGCCACGGTCGCCGACGTGTCCTACGACGCCATGGGCTGCTCGATCAGCCAGGCCAGCGCCTCGGTGATGTCCGACCTGATCATCGGAAAGTCCGTGAAGGAGGCGATGGCGGTCGGCGAGGAGTTCCTGGCCCTGATGCAGTCCCGCGGCCGGGACGTCGAGCCGGACGAGGACGTCCTGGAGGACGCCATCGCCTTCGCGGGGGTCTCCAAGTACCCCGCCAGGATCAAATGCGCCCTGCTCGCCTGGATGGCGTGGAAGGACGCGACCGCACGCGCACTCGGAGAGGCATCATGACCGACACGCCCGGTACCACGGTCCAGGAGGAAGAGGTCCTGGAGGCGCTCAAGGACGTCGTCGACCCCGAGCTCGGCATCAACGTCGTCGACCTCGGCCTGATCTACGGGATCAACCTGGACGACGAGGTCGCCACCATCGACATGACGCTCACCAGCGCCGCCTGCCCGCTCACCGACGTGATCGAGGACCAGGCCCACAGCGC
>CBINDH010000255.1:0-4391 GCA_966249365.1 uncultured Xylanimonas sp.
CTGCTGGTCGAGCCCCGTCGAGACCACCGCCACCCGTTTGCTGGTCGAGCCCCGTCGAGACCACGCCGGCACCACCCGGAAAGGCCCCCTGAGATGTCCGAGATCGTCCCCGGCGGCGACGCCGCAGCCGCTCCCGCCAGCAAGCCCGCCGCCGCCCTGTGGGGCGGCCGGTTCGCAGGCGGCCCCTCGCCCGAGCTGCAGGCGCTGTCCCAGTCCACCCACTTCGACTGGAAGCTCGCCGCGTACGACATCCGCGGCTCGCACGCCCACGCCCGGGTGCTGCACCGCGCCGGGCTCCTGACGGACGACGAGCTCGAGGCCATGGCCGCCGCGCTGGACCGCCTCGCCGCCGACGTCGACGCCGGCACCTTCCTCCCGCAGCTCGACGACGAGGACGTCCACACCGCCCTCGAACGCGGCCTGATGGAGCGCGCGGGTGCCGAGCTGGGCGGCAAGCTGCGCGCCGGCCGCTCCCGCAACGACCAGATCGCCACCCTCGTGCGCCTCTACCTGCGCGAGCAGGCGCGCACGATCGCCCAGCAGGTCCTCACCCTCGTCGACGAGCTCATCGCGCAGGCCGAGGCAGCGGGCACCGCCGTCATGCCGGGCCGCACCCACCTCCAGCACGCCCAGCCCGTGCTGCTCGCCCACCACCTGCTCGCGCACGCCTGGCCGCTGCTGCGCGACGTCGACCGCTTCATCGACTGGGACGTGCGCGCCGCCCGCAGCCCGTACGGGTCGGGGGCGCTCGCGGGCTCGTCGCTGGGCCTCGACCCGGCGGCCGTCGCCGCCGACCTCGGGTTCGACGGCCCGGTCGAGAACTCGATCGACGGCACAGCGTCGCGCGACGTCGTCGCCGAGTTCGCGTTCGTCGCGGCGATGGTCGGCATCGACCTGTCGCGCCTGGCGGAGGAGATCATCCTCTGGAACACCAAGGAGTTCGGTTTCGTCCGCCTGGACGACTCCTACTCCACGGGGTCGAGCATCATGCCGCAGAAAAAGAACCCGGACATCGCCGAGCTCGCGCGCGGCAAGGCGGGCCGTCTCGTCGGCGACCTCGCCGGGCTCCTGACGACGCTCAAGGGCCTCCCGCTCGCGTACAACCGCGACCTGCAGGAGGACAAGGAACCCGTCTTCGACCAGGTGGCCACTCTTACTGTTCTGCTCCCCGCCTTCGCGGGTATGGTCCGCACACTGGCTTTCGACACCGAGCGCATGGCGGCGCTCGCCCCGCAGGGCTTCTCCCTGGCGACGGACATCGCCGAGTGGCTGGTCCGCGAGGGCGTCCCGTTCCGCGTCGCGCACGAGGTCGCAGGCGCTTGCGTCAAGGTGTGCGAGGAGCGTGACATCGAGCTGTGGGACCTGTCCGACGCCGACCTGGCAGCCATCAGCGTGCACCTGACCCCCGAGGTCCGTTCCGTGCTCTCGGTCGAGGGCTCGGTCGCGTCGAGGGACGCCGTCGGCGGCACTGCTCCGGGCCGGGTGGCCGAGCAGCTCGAGGCCGCGAAGGAACGCGCCACGGAGTACCGGTTCTGGGCCGAGTCGTGAGCTCCTCCGGAGCGCTGCCATGACCGTCGGCGCGGAGGTTCTCGCAGCGCTCACGGCGCTCGCCCGCGCGCGGCGCGCGAACGCGCCGAACGCAAGCACCTTCCTCGTCGCCGTCGACGGCCCTGCCGGCTCCGGCAAGACGACGCTCGCCGCCCAGATCGCGCCTCGCCTCGGCGACGGCAGCGGCGGCCACGCGCAGATCGTGCACATGGACGACCTCTACGAGGGCTGGGAGGCCGGTCCGGACGGTGGCGCCGCGCGCCTGGCCGAGTGGGTCCTGGCTCCGCTCGCCCAGCACCGCTCGGGCCGGTACCGCCGGTTCGACTGGGTGGCGGGCGAGTACGCCGAGTGGCATCAGGTCCCGCCGGCGGAGTTCCTCGTTGTCGAGGGCTGCGGCTCCGGTGCGCGCGCGATCCAGACGCACCCGCACCTGCTCCTGTGGGTCGAGGCGGAGGCCGACGTGCGGTTGCGCCGAGGCCTGGCCCGCGACGGTGTCGCCGCGCGCAGCCAGTGGGAGACGTGGATGGACGACGAGGCCGCGCACTTCGAGCGCGAGGGCACGCGAGAGCGGGCCGACGTCCGGCTCGACGGGTACGGCCAGGTCGTCGCCTGGCACGCCGCGCCGGTCGTCTAGCCTCGGGTCGGTGACCACCCCGAGGACGCAGCCGGACCTGCCCGTGGCGATCAGCCCGTGGGAGGTCCCCGGGCATCTCTGGTACGCCCGCGACGTCCACGACGTCGCGCGCGACCTGCTCGGTGCCGTCCTGGTACGGCGTACCCCCGACGGCACCGTCGCGCTGCGCCTCACCGAGGTGGAGGCGTACGACGGCGAGAACGACCCGGGCTCGCACGCCTTCCGTGGCCGCACGGCCCGCAACGCGACCATGTTCGGCGAACCGGGCCGGATCTACGTCTACCGGCACCTCGGGCTGCACCACTGCGTCAACGTCGTCTGCGGCCCGGAAGGCCGTGCCGCCGCCGTCCTGCTGCGCGCCGGCGAGGTGGTCTCCGGGGCGACCCTCGCGCGTTCCCGCCGTCAGGCGGTCGGCGTCTGCGACTCGGACCGCCAGATCGCGCGCGGTCCCGCGCGCCTCACGGTCGCGCTCGCGCTGACCCTGTCCGACGACGGCGCCGACCTCACCGACCCCGACGGCGACCTGGTCATGACGCTCCCCGGCGACCGGGCGCGCGGGGAGGTGGCCAGCGGCCCCCGCGTCGGGGTCAGCGGCGACGGTGGCCGGGCCGACCTGTACCCGTGGCGCTCCTGGCTGGTGGGGGAGCCGACCGTCTCGGCGTACCGGGCGGCCGCGCCGCGGCGCTGATCCGCCGGACCGGCACCCGGGGACGCGGCGTCGTCGGGCACACTAGGACGCGCGGCCGATCACGGGCGCGCACCCACATCATCCGAGGAGCATCACGGTGACCGACGTTCTCGACGAGCTGCAGTGGCGAGGCCTGGTGGCGCAGACCACCGACGAGGCCGCGCTGCGTTCCGCGCTGGCCGAGGAACCGATCACCTATTACGTGGGCTTCGACCCGACGGCGCAGAGCCTCCACGTCGGCCACATGGTGCAGCTGCTCAACATGCGCCGCCTCCAGCAGGCGGGCCACCGCCCGATCGCGCTGGTCGGCGGCGCGACGGGCCTCATCGGCGACCCGCGCCCCACGACCGAGCGCACGATGAACTCGCGCGAGGTCGTCGCCGGGTGGGTCGAGCGGATCCGCGCGCAGATCGAGCCGTTCCTGTCGTTCGAGGGCGACAACGCGGCGGTCATGGTCAACAACCTCGACTGGACCGCGCCCATGAGCGCGATCGACTTCCTGCGCGACGTCGGCAAGCACTTCCGCATGGGCACGATGCTGTCGAAGGACATCGTCGCGCGACGCCTCGCGTCGGACGAAGGGCTGAGCTTCACCGAGTTCAGCTACCAGATCCTGCAGGGCATGGACTACCGCGAGCTGTTCCGCCGGCACGGCTGCACGCTGCAGATGGGCGGCAACGACCAGTGGGGCAACCTGCTCTCCGGCGTCGAGCTCATCCGCAAGACGGAGCAGGCCCAGGTCCACGCGCTGGCGACGACGCTCATCACCAAGTCCGACGGCTCGAAGATGGGCAAGTCCGAGGGCGGCGCGGTGTGGCTCGACCCGGAGCTCACGAGCCCGTACGCGTTCTACCAGTACTGGCTCAACACGGCCGACGCCGACGTCGTGCACTACCTCAAGGTGTTCACGTTCCGCAGCCGCGAGGAGATCGAGGCGCTCGCGGTCGGGGTCGCGGAGCGGCCGTTTGCTCGCGAGGCGCAGCGCGCGCTCGCGGGTGACCTGACCACGCTCATCCACGGCCAAGCCGCCACGGATGCCGTCATCGCGGCGAGCCAGGCGCTGTTCGGGCGTGGAGACCTGCACGACCTCGACGAGGGCACGCTCCGCGGTGCGGTGTCCGAGCTGCCGCGCACGACGGCGCAGGCCGGCGACCTCGTGGTCGACGCGTTCGTCGGCGCGGGGCTGGTGGCGTCGAAGGCCGCGGCCCGGCGGGCGATCGCCGAGGGTGGCGCATACGTCAACAACGCCAAGGTGACGTCCGAGGAGCAGGTGCTCGAGCCGGGCGACCTGCTGCACGGGCGGTACGCGGTGCTCCGCCGCGGCAAGCGCACGCTCGCCGTCGCCGACGCGTCCTGAGGCCTCGCGGGGGCGGGGAGTGCCCTGACCTGCGGATTTGGCACTCCCCGCGACCCCGTGTAATGTTCTCGGACGTCGCCCAGACGGGAAACGGACACCGCGAGGTGGCCGGCCAGAGGGCGCAAGACCACCACCACTCCTCCTTCACAGGGCGTTCTGCGCCC
>CBINDH010000256.1:0-4388 GCA_966249365.1 uncultured Xylanimonas sp.
GGCGGCGGGTGCGGGCACGCTCGGCGCTCGGCGCGATGTGCTCGAAGACGTCGGTCACGCGCTGGGGTCCCTCGGTCGTGGGGCGGTCACGGGCCGCATGCCAACGCCGAGGTGCCACCACACGACGCGCTACGGCGCGGGTTCGACCGCCTCGCCGGCGCGCGCCGCCGTGGTGCGCTCCGCGTCGAGGGCCGACTGCAGGATGATCACGGCCGCGGCCTGGTCGATGACGGGCCGGTGGCTCTTCGACTTCTTCCCTGCGGCGCGCAGCTGGCTCGTCGCGGTCACGGTCGACATGCGTTCGTCCACCATACGGACCGGGACGGGGGCCACCGCGGCCGCGAGGCGCGTCGCGAACGCCCGGGCGTCCGCCGTCGCCGCACCTTCCTTGCCGGACAGGTGCCGGGGCAGCCCCACGTACACGACGGCGGCGAAGCGCTCCTCGACGTGGGCCGCGATGGCTCGCACGTCGGCCGAGTCCGTGCCGTGGGCGTCGAGGACGCGCCGCACCGTCTCGACCGGTGTGGCGATCAGCCCGTCGGGGTCGGAGGCCGCCACGCCGATGCGTGCCTTGCCGACGTCGACGCCGAGGCGGGCGCCGCGGGGAAGTCCCGCAGCACCCGCCTCGGGCTGGTCGGTCATCAGGCCCCGACGGCGGCGCGCACGGCCGCCGTGACGCCGTCGAGCGCGGCGGGCAGCGCGGCGGCGTCACGGCCACCGCCCTGGGCGAGGTCGGGCTTGCCGCCGCCACCGCCGCCGAGCACGCCGGCTGCGGCCTTGACGAAGTCGCCCGCACGCAGGCCCTTGTCGCGGGCCAGGCCCGCGCTCGCGGTCAGCACCTCGGTCGCGACGACCACGAGCGGGCTACCGCCCGCGACGCCACCGACAGCCACGACGGCGGGAGCCGCGTCGCCGAGCCGGCCGCGCACGTCGAGAACGAGCGCGCGCAGGTCGTCGGCCGAGGCGACGTCGCCGGCGTCGTGCGTGACGACGCGGACGTCCCCGACCAGCGGAGCCTCCGCGGCGAGCGAGCCCGCCGCCGCGAGGAGCTGGCCCTTGCGGAGCGCGGCGAGCTCCTTCTCGGTCTCCTTGAGCTTGCTCTGGCCGTAGTTCACGCCGAGCTTGGTGTCACCGGCGTCGACACGCCGCACGCCGGAGCCGATCGACGCCTCGCCCAGCAGGGCGACGCGGCCGATCTCGCCGGACGCCTTGACGTGCGTGCCACCGCACAGCTCGCGCGACCAGTCCCCGCCGATCGAGACGACGCGCACGATGTCGCCATACTTCTCGCCGAACAGGGCCATCGCGCCGAGCTCGCGGGCCGCCGAGATCGACATGAGCTCGTCGGTGACCTCGAGGTTCTCCTGGAGGCGGACGTTGACGCGCTCCTCGATCTCCCCGAGCGCCTGGGGCGGCACGGCCGACGGCGAGCGGAAGTCGAACCGCACACGGCTCGGGGCGTTCTCGGAGCCCGCCTGCGTGCGGTCCTCCCCGACGAGCTCGTGCAGCGCCTTGTGGATCATGTGCGTCGCCGAGTGGGCGCGGCTGATCGCCACGCGGCGCTCGACGTCGATCGTGGCGGTGCCCGGGTCGCCGAGCGCGATGGTGCCCTCGACGAGGCGGCCGCGGTGCACGTTCAGGCCCTTGATCGGGCGCTGCACGTCGTCGACCTCGACCGTCGCACCGCCGTCGAGCACGATCGTGCCCTGGTCGGCGAGCTGGCCGCCGGCCTCGGCGTAGAACGGCGTGCGGTCGAGCACGACCTCGACGTCGGCGGGCGCGGTCGCGGCGGGCGCGGGCACACCGTCGACGAGCAGGCCGACGACCGAGACGGCCGAGTCGGTCTGGGTGTAGCCGAGGAACTCGACCGGCTTGGCGAGCTCGCTGACGATCGACTCGTAGGCGCGCAGGTCGGCGTGGCCGGTCTTCTTGGCGAGGGCGTCGGCCCGCGCGCGCTGCTTCTGCTCGGCCATGAGCGCGCGGAAGGCCTGCTCGTCGACCTGGACGCCCTGCTCGGCCGCCATCTCGAGCGTGAGGTCGATCGGGAAGCCGTACGTGTCGTGGAGCTGGAACGCCTCCGCGCCGCCGAGGACCGGCGTCGTGGGACGGCCGCCCTCGCGTCCGAGCGTGCCGCCCGCCCGGGACGAGCCGCCGGCCGCCGCGGCCTTCGCCTTGGCGACGGCGACGTCGAGGATCGTGGTGCCCGCGGCGAGCGTGCGACGGAACGCGTCCTCCTCGCCGTACGCGACCTCGGCGATCTTCGCGAAGTTGGTCTCGAGCTCCGGGTAGGACGCCTTCATGGCCGCCTTCGACACCGGGAGCAGCACGGGCAGCGCCTCCGCGTCGTACCCGAGCAGGCGCACCGAGCGCACCGCGCGGCGCACGAGGCGGCGCAGCACGTACCCGCGGCCCTCGTTCGAGGGGCGCACGCCGTCGCCGATGACCATGAGCGCCGAGCGCACGTGGTCGGCGATGACGCGCATGCGCACGTCGTCCTCCGGGTCCGCGCCGTAGCGCTTGCCGGTCAGCTCCTCGACGGTCGAGATGACGGGGTAGACCTCGTCGATCTCGTACATGTTCTCCTTGCCCTGGAGCAGGAACGCGATGCGCTCCAGGCCGGCGCCCGTGTCGATCGCCTTCTGGTCGAGCTCGCCGAGCAGCGGGTAGTCCTTGCCCGTGCCCTCGCCGCGCACGTACTGGTCGAAGACGAGGTTCCAGAACTCGAGGTAGCGGTCGCCGCCCGGGTCCACGTCGCCGCCGACGGCGTCCGGGCCGTACTTCGGGCCGCGGTCGTAGTGCCACTCGGCGCACGGGCCGGCCGGGCCGGGCTGGCCGGTGTCCCAGAAGTTCTCGTGACGCGGCAGGCGCACGATGTGCTTCGGGTCCATGCCGATGCCCTTGGTCAGGGCCTCGTACGTCTCGTGGTCCTCGTTCCACGTCGTGACCCACAGGCGGTCGGCGTCGAGCCCGAAGCCGCCCTGGTCCTGCGGGGTGGTGATGAGCTCCCAGGCCATCTCGATGGCGCCGGTCTTGAAGTAGTCACCGAACGAGAAGTTGCCGTTCATCTGGAAGAACGTGCCGTGGCGCGTGGTGCGCCCGACGTTCTCGATGTCGTTCGTGCGGATGCACTTCTGCACGTTCGCGGCGCGCGGCCACGGGGCGGGCTCGGTGCCGAGGATGTACGGGATGAAGGGCACCATGCCGGCGATGGTGAACAGGATCGACGGGTCCGGCGAGACCAGTGGGACGCTGGGCACGATGACGTGGTCCTTCGACTCGAAGTAGTCGAGCCATCGCTGGCGGATGTCGGCGGTGCGCATGGGGATCCTCTGTGCGGTCGTGAGAGTGCTCCGGACATTGTCGCGCGTGCGGCGCGGTGCCCGGAACGAGGAGGTCGGGGGACGCGGAGCGGCTCAGAACGAGTAGCCGAGCTCCGCCTCGTCGTCGTCGATGTCGACGGCGCCGGCGGGGCCGCCCGCAGGGAGACCCCTGCGGGCGCCGGTAGCTCGCCGGGCGCGCGTGGCCTCGGGGTCGGGCTGACCCTCGGCGAGCAGCGCGGCGGTCAGCTCGGCCTCGCGGCGCGCTCGCGCCTCGCCGAAGGTCTCGCGGAACTCGGCGACGAACCCGGACGCGCGCTCCCCGGCGTCGTGCGCGGCGGACTGGGCGCGCTCGGCGAGAGACGCGGGCATGTACTGCTGCACCACCGCGCGACCCTTGCGGTAGACGACGACGGTCACCGCGACGCCCACCCCGATCCAGAAGAGGCGACGCATCAGCGCTGGCCTCGCTTCGACGCCTTCTCGAAGGCCTGACGCACGCCGTAGGAGAACGCGGCGACCTTGACCAGCGGGCGGCCCAGCGTCGCGGCGTACAGGCCGGCGAGCGCGGAGACGTTCTCGGAGACCTGCGCGGCCGACGTCGTGATGGTGTCGACCTTGCCGAGCTGGGTGTTGGCGCCCGCCACGGTCTCCTTTGCCTCGTCGAGGATCGGCGTCGAGTGGTCGGTGAGCTCCTGCAGCGACCGCGTGGCCGCGTCGAACGTGCGGCCGAGCTTCACGAGCGGGACGGCCAGGAAGCCGACCAGCAGCACGAAGGCGATGGCGGCGATCAGGCCTGCCACGTCACCGACGGACATGTTCACTCCTCGTTGCTCGGTTGCTCGACGGACGCCCAGGTCACCCTACCCGGGAACGACGAAGCCCCGCCGACTGCTGTGCAGCGCGGCGGGGCTTCGAGGTGGATCAGCGAGCGTCTTCGGCGCTTCGCGCCTGTGACGCGCGCACGGCCTCGGCAGAGATCGAGCAAGCTCGACTCTGCTCTCGGCTCTTAGCGCGCGTAGAACTCGACGACCAGCTGGACCTCGCAGGTCACGGGGACCTCGGCGCGCT
>CBINDH010000257.1:0-4387 GCA_966249365.1 uncultured Xylanimonas sp.
CCCAGAAAAACCTGAAGAAGTACACGCAGCCCACCTCGCCGGCGGGCAAGGCGGCCGACTACCTCGACCAGCGCACCAGCATCGGCGTGGCCGTCAAGGTGTTCGCGCGCAAGGTCTTCCCGGACCACTGGTCCTTCATGCTCGGCGAGATCGCCCTGTTCTCGTTCGTCGTCCTGCTCATCACGGGCGTCTTCCTCGCGCTGTTCTTCCAGCCGTCGATGGCCCTGGTGCGCTGGGACGGCGACCTGCCGCAGCTCCGCGGCCAGCTCATGTCCGCGGCCTTCGCGTCGACGCTCGACATCTCGTTCGAGGTGCGCGGCGGACTGCTCATGCGGCAGATCCACCACTGGTCCGCGCTGATCTTCATGGCGTCGATCGTCGTGCACATGCTGCGCGTGTTCTTCACGGGCGCCTTCCGCAAGCCGCGCGAGCTCAACTGGCTCGTCGGCGCCACGCTGATGATCCTCGGCCTCGCGGCCGGCTTCTCCGGCTACTCGCTCCCCGACGACGTGCTCTCCGGCAACGGTCTGCGCATCACCGACGGTGTCGTCAAGTCGATCCCGATCATCGGGTCGTACATGTCGTACTTCATCTTCGGCGGCGAGTTCCCCGGCGAGCACATCATCGCCCGCCTGTTCACGGTGCACATCCTTCTGGTCCCGGGCTTGATCCTCGCGCTCATCGGCCTGCACCTGTTCCTCATGGTGCTGCACAAGCACACGCAGTACCCGGGTGGCGGTCGCACCGACCGCAACGTCGTCGGCTTCCCCGCCTTCCCCGTGTACGTCTCGAAGATGGGCGGCAACTTCTTCTTCATCTTCGGCGTGCTCGCCCTCATGGGCGGCACCCTGTCGATCAACTCGGTGTGGAACTACGGTCCGTACGACCCGTCGCCGGTGTCCGCGGGTGCCCAGCCCGACTGGTACATGCTGTTCCTCGAGGGATCGCTGCGCCTCATGCCCGGCCAGGCCGAGATCGTCACGTGGGGCGACTTCACGGTGCCGCTCAACGTGCTCATCCCCGCCATGGTCATCCCGGGCATCCTGTTCACCTTCCTCCTCGCCTACCCGTTCCTCGAGGCGAAGGTCACCGGTGACCACCGTGAGCACCACGTGCTCGACCGCCCGCGGAACGTCCCGGTCCGCACCGCGCTCGGCGTCTCGTTCCTCACGGCGTTCGTCATCCTCGCGGTGGCCGGGTCGAACGACCTCATCGCGACGCACTTCAGCCTGTCGATCAACGCCATCACGTGGGCGCTGCGCGTGCTGCTCTTCGTCGGCCCCTGGTTCGCGTTCTGGGTCACCAAGCGCATCTGCCTGGGCCTGCAGCGCAAGGACCGCGAGCTGGTGCTGCACGGCCACGAGTCCGGCCGCATCGTGCGGTTCGCCTCGGGCGAGTACATCGAGGTGCACACGCCGCTCGACGAGCAGGAGCGTTGGCTGCGCGTCAACTACGAGGCGCACAAGCCGCTGGAGCTGGCCCCCGCCACCGACTCGCGTGGCGTCAGGCGCAAGGGCTACGCCGGCGAGAAGGTGTGGCACAAGATCTCGAAGTTCTTCTTCGAGGACCGCATCGAGCCCGTCACGCCCGCCGAGCTGGCTGCCGCGCACGGCGAGCACGAGGTGATCGAGTCCACCCACGAGGAGCGCGCTGCGCTCCCGGCGGGCGCGACCCGGACCGAGCAGGAGCGCTGAGCTCTGACCTGACCGACGACGACGGCCCGTACTGCCGCCCCCGCGGGCGAGCAGCACGGGCCGTCGTCCATCACCGCCTGTCGCCACCTGGTGGCAGGTCCGCTACAGGAGGAAGTTGATGGCTGTCTACACGCTCCCTGACCTGACGTACGACTACGCGGCCCTCGAGCCCCACATCTCGGGGCGGATCATGGAGCTGCACCACTCCAAGCACCACGCCGCCTACGTGGCCGGCGCGAACACCGCGCTCGAGAAGCTGGCCGAGGCCCGCGACAAGGGCGACCTCGCCGCGGTCAACCTGCACGAGAAGAACCTCGCGTTCAACCTCGGCGGCCACGTCAACCACTCGGCCTTCTGGACCAACCTCTCCCCCGAGGGTGGCGGCGAGCCGACCGGTGAGATCGGCTCCGCGATCGACGAGCACTTCGGCTCGTTCGAGAAGTTCAAGGCCCACTTCGCCGCCGTCGCGGCAGGCGTCCAGGGGTCCGGCTGGGCCATCCTGGCCTGGGACTCGATCGGCCAGAAGCTCGTCATCGTCCAGCTCTACGACCAGCAGGGCAACATCGCGCTCGGCCTCGTGCCGATCGTGCTGCTCGACTGCTGGGAGCACGCCTACTACCTCGACTACCAGAACGTGCGCGCGGACTACGTCACGGCCTGGTGGAACGTCGTGAACTGGGCCGACGCGGACGCCCGCCTCGCCCGCGCGAAGTCGCAGACGGCCGGGCTCATCGTCCCGTCGCTCTGACTCTGGCGCACCAGGAAGCCCCCTCCGCACACGCGGAGGGGGCTTCCTGCATCTGATGACGCCGCCTTAGGGTGACGGGACCAGAGCGAGACCGCCCACCGCCAGGAGGCCCGCATGCGCGCGATCGTGTTCGACAGCTACGGCGACCCGGACGTCCTGCACGTCGTCGACGGCTACCCCGAGCCCGAGCCCGGGGCGGGCGAGGTACGTGTCCGGGTCGAGGCCACCGGAGTCAACGTCTGGGACATCAAGGTCCGCTCAGGGTCCGTGGCGTCGTTCGTGCGGACCACGTTCCCCGCGGTGCTCGGGCTCGAGGCGGCCGGGGTCGTCGACCAGGTCGGGACCGGTGTGACCGGCGTCAGCGTGGGCGACCGCGTGACCGGGTGGAGCAGGCGTGCGTACGCCGACCGTGCCGTGCTGACCGGCTGGGCGGCGGTGCCGGCGGAGATGAGCTCCGCGCAGGCCGCGGCGATCCCCGTCGTCTCCGAGACGGCGATGCGCGTCCTCTCCCAGCTCGGGGTCGACACCGACACCACGCTGCTCGTCCACGGCGCGAGCGGCGGCGTGGGCGGCCTCGCCACGCAGCTCGCCGTCGCAGCGGGCGCGACCGTGATCGGCACCGCGTCGCCCACCCACCACGACCGGATCCGCGCCTGGGGCGCCACCCCGACCGCCTACGGGGACGGCCTCGTCGAACGCGTCCGGGCCCTGGCCCCGCGGGGCGTGGACGGGGTGCTCGACGCGGCTGGACACGGCGTCCTCCCCGAGAGCATCGAGCTGCGTGGCGGCACCGACGGCGTGCTCACCGTCGCCGACTCGGCGGCGTTCGACCTCGGGGTGACGTACTCCCAGAACGCCGAACCCGACCCGCTGCGCCTGGCAGACGTCGTCGGCCGCGTCGCGCGCGGTGAGATCGAGGTCCCCGTCGCGGCCACGTTCGGCTTCCAGGACGCCCCTGGAGCGCACGAGCTGCTTGCCTCAGGGCACGCGGGCGGGAAGGTCGTCCTGGTGCCCTGAGCGGGCCGTCAGCCCATCATCTCGGCGTAGGGGATCGTCTCCTCGGCGGCGGGTGCGGTGATGGTCACCGGCTCGTTGATCTTCGACAGGACCGTGGACATCGTCATCGGCTGGCCCGCGAGGTCCAGCGTGACGTCAGCCTTGTGCGGGATGTTGGTCGCATCGAGCCAGTACACGACGGTCATCTCGCCCACCTGGAGCATCATGTCCGCGTCGAGGCTCGCGGCCTCGGGGTCGATCTTCGAGGGGTCCACCGTCATCGTGTAGACCGTGACGTCGACGCCGTTGAGCGTGTCCGTCCCTGTCTTCTCGAAGGACGTGATCCCTGCGGCGAAGCCGGCGGCCTGGGCGCCGAAGTCGGTGTCGAGGGCCATGTCGGCGAAGTTCGGGTCGGCGGCCATCTCGGCCTCCGTGAGGTAGAGGTACTTGCCCTCGGTGAGGTCTCCCATGCCGATGTACGCCTCACCACCGACGAGGATCAGGTCCATGCCCATGCCCTCGAGGGACATCGTCATGTGCATCTCGGGGGGAGCCGCCGCGTAGTTGATGTCCGCGACGATCGGGGCGCCCGCCATGCCTGCGGCCACCGCGGCGTCACCGCCGTAGGTCATCTCCATGTGGGCGGACGTCAGCGACTCCTGGCTCGCCGCGATGGCCTCGGCGAACGTCGCCTGCGTGAGCTCGACCGGCCCGGCGGGCTCCGGCGACTCCGTCGGCGAGGCCGACGTCTCGACGCCGGACGTCGGCTCCTCGGCTGCGGGGTCGCCCTCGGAACCGCAGGCGCCGAGGGCGAAGGCGGTCGCGCCGGCAAGGAGGAGGGCTGTGGTCCGGCGGGCCGTACGGGAGGTGCGCATGAAACGGTCCTTCGTCATGGTCGGGCGGGTCTCCGCGCACTCGAGAGCACGGGTCGCGGGCTGCCCGCACATCC
>CBINDH010000258.1:0-4382 GCA_966249365.1 uncultured Xylanimonas sp.
ATCCACGGGTCGATGGCCAACGCGGTGCCCCAGGCCATCGGCGCGGCCGCCGAGACCGGGCGGCAGGTCGTCACGCTCTCGGTCGACGGCGGGGTCGCGATGCTGCTCGGCGAGCTGCTGACCCTCACGCAGAACAACCTGCCCGTGAAGGTCGTCGTCTTCAACAACTCGTCGCTCAACTTCGTCGAGCTCGAGATGAAGTCCGCAGGGTTCGTCACGCACACCACCGGCCTGCAGAACCCGTCGCTCGCCGCGATCGCGGAGGCGGCCGGGCTCAAGGCGTTCCGCGTCGAGCGGTCGAAGGACCTGAAGAAGGCCCTCACGGAGGCGTTCGCGTACGACGGGCCAGCGCTCGTCGACGTCGTCACCGAGCGGCAGGAGCTGACCATCCCGCCGTCGGTCAAGCTCGAGCAGGCGAAGGGCTTCGCGCTCTACACGCTGCGGACGCTGCTCTCCGGGCGCGGCGACGAGCTCGTCGACCTCACCAAGGCGAACCTGCGCCAGGTCTTCTGACCCACCCCCGCCTGCCGGTGGAGCCCGCCCCTGCTGGTCGAGCCCCGCTCTGCGGGTCGAGCCCCGTCGAGACCACGCCCCCGTCGTCTCGACGGGGACTACGGCACCGGCTGCGCTACCGGTGCGCTCCCCGCCGTCGCGCGGGCGTCGACGACGTCGAGCCCCGCGACGACGCCGGACAGCCCGCGCCGCCCGCGCGTCAGCGGCACCGCGACCACGCACACGAACCCGAGCAGCCACGCCAGGCCCGCCCACGGCTCGGTCCACCCGGCCGCGTCGGTGAAGTCCGCGAGCGTTCCGAGCAGCGCCCACATCCCGCCCCCGCCGAGAAACCGCAGCACGCGACGCCCCGGCGAGGGCGGGGCGCCGTCGCGCACGGGCGCGAGCCAGACGATCCGCTGGCCGAGGCTCGCGCCCGACCGCCCGAGCTGCGGCAGCACGAACACGAGGAGCAGCGGGAGCAGCCCCGCCACGGTCGGGATCGCCCACCACGGGTCGTCGGCGGTGCCCGTCGCCGCCCAGTACGCCGACCGCCATGCGACGGCGAGCACCACGCCCGTCGCCACGAAGATCGAGGCGTCGCCGACCATGCCGAGCCAGCGCCGCCACACCGTCACCGGCCGGGGCGTGCCGCGCTGCGCGGCCAGCGCCTGAGCCTGGGGCATCCAGCGCAGCACCACGGGTGCGATCAGCGCGCCGATCACGCCGCCGAGCGTGTTCGTGATGAGGTCGTCGATGTCGGCGTACCGGTACGAGCAGCCGATGAGGCCGAAGATGCCCGTGTACTGGGTCACCTCGATGAGCAGCGACGCCGCGAACGCCGACGCCGTCGAGCGCCACAGGCCCCAGCCCCAGAACCGCCGGGCGATGATGCCCCACGGGATGAACAGGACGACGTTGAACACGCCCTGCAGCAGCGCGGCGCTGCGCAGCGTGGCGCTCAGGCCGCGTTCGGCGAGCACGTCGCGGATGTCGCGGACGAGCGTGAGCGGGTCGGCGTTGAACCCTTCGTACGCGTGCTCGGCGCACCACGCGGCGACGTCGCCCGACGGCAGCGGCAGCAGCGTGTAGGCGACGAGCGCGACGCCGTACACCGCGAGCGCCGCAGACCCGACGAGTCGCGCCCCCGAGACGCGCCCGTACCGGCGTGCCTGGACCAGGAGGATGGGTACGAGCAGGGCCACGAACAGCACGGTGCCGACGAGCACGCCGATGTACGCGGGCCAGGTCCAGAGGTCGCTCACGGTCGGACGGTAGCGCGCGCCGGCGCGACGGCGCGGCTCGACCCGCCCGCCCGGCGGTGTGACACGCGACCGTCCTGTCCCGGGCGGCTTGTTCTCGGACCGTCGCGCGCGGGGCCGTGTGCTGCCACGATGGTCGGCATGCCGAGCGACGGGTCGTTCCAGCTCTGTGTCCTGCTGTGGCCGCACCCCGGGCGCGACGACGCCCTGAGCGCCTACGAGGACGCGGTGCTCGCGCTCCTGCCGGACCACGGCATGCGGCTCGTGACGCGGGTGCGGCGGACGGCGACGGCGGCCGCCGACCCGCTCGAGGTGCAGGTCATCGAGGTGCCGTCCCGCGCGGCGCTCGACGCGTACATGGCGGACCCGCGGCGCACCGCGATGACCGCCGAGCGCGACGCCGCGGTCGCCCGGACCGACGTCTTCGAGGTGACCGCGCGGACGGGCGCGACAGCGTGACCGGCCGCGGGTCCGACGTGCGGGATGGTATCTTGGTGGTATCAGCCCGGAGGTGACCCAGATGGCCATGACATTGCGACTGACCCCGTCGGAGGACGCCGCGCTGGAGCGTGTCGCCCAACGCAGGGGCATCAGCAAGCAGGAGGCGGCTCGAGAGGCGGTCCGCCGGTTCGCCGAGGACGACGAGCGGTTCAGCGCGCTCGTCGCCAAGGGCATCGACCGGTATCGCGACGTCCTCGACCGGCTGGCGGAAGGCGCATGAGCGACGAAGTCCACTACCTCGATCTCTTCCACCTGCTCACGCTGAGCGGCAGCCTGCTCGGCCACGAACCCGAGGTACGCGACCTCGGCCTGCTGGAGTCGGCGCTGGCCCGCCCGCGCGCGGCGATGCTCGGCGTCGAGGCCTATCCGACCATCCACCTCAAGGCCGCAGCGCTGCTCGACTCGGTCGTCAACAACCACTGCCTGGCTGACGGCAACGAGCGCGCCGGGCTGGTTGCCGTGTTCGTGTTCTACGGCCTCAACGGCCTGGACTTCGACGCCCCCCAGGACGAGATCTTCGAACTGGTCATGGCCGTGGCGGACGGCTCGCAACGCGACGTGCCCACGATCGCGCACCGCCTGTCGCAGTGGTGCCGACCACTCTAGGACGTCGCGGTGTGGCGTTGACGCAGCCCTGATGCCAGCCCCGACAATCGCGGGCATGACTCTCGACCCCCAGCCGGTGATCCTTCACGACCCCGCACGCGCGTCGTACGACGGCGCCGGCCCGCGCCCGGTGCAGGTCCGGCAGTGGCGGGCCGAGCAAGACGACGCGCCGCTGGTGGTGCTGTCTCACGGCACGGGCGGGTCGGTCGCCGACCTCGCCTGGTGGGCGGAGGCGTTGCGCGACGCGGGCGTCGACGTCGTCGGGATCGACCACCACGGCAACAGCTACGCGGCGGGCACGACGGCGCTGGGCTTCGTGTGCTGGTGGGACCGGGCGCTCGACGTCTCCTTCGTGCTCGACCACGTGGCGGCGCGCGGGCCGGTCGGCGTGGCCGGGTTCTCGCTCGGCGGGTACACGGCGGGGGCGGTGTGCGGCGTGCGCCTTTCCGAGCCCGCCGTCGAGGTGGTGATCTCGGGGCGGGTGACGCTGCCGCCGCCCCCCGAGTACCCGACGCTGCTCGAGGAGATCGCCGAGCTGCGGGAGCGCAGCGACGTCGTGGCCTCGTTCCCTCGGAGGGCGGCCGCCGACCTGCGCGACCCGCGCGTGCGCGCCGGCTTCCTGCTGTGCCCGGCCCTCGGCCCGCTGCTAGACGACGCCGCAACCGCCGCGGGCGTCGACGTCCCGGTCATGGTGCGCTGGACGGCGTCGGACACCGAGACGCCGCCGGAGGAGAACGCGCAGCGCTACGCGAAGGCGATCCGTGGCGCGCAGGAGGCACCCGTAGGCACCCCGGAGTCGGGCCACTACGGCTTCGTCATCCCGGCGGCGGACGACCCGCGGGGCAAGGCGGACGTCGTCCGCGACTCGACCGCGTTCTTCGCGCGCACGCTCGCCTGACCGACGGCCGGCCGCGGGGCGGTGCGCGCCGGCTCCGGCGCCGGGGCTGGCGTCGGGACGTGCCACTGAGATCGGAACGTGCATCTGAGATCGGAACGTGCGATTGGATGCGCGTTCCGACCTCGGATGCACGTTCCGAGCACGGCGAGTTCGGCCCGGCCGGCGTTCGGCGCGGCGCGGTCGTGGCACGGCGGGTCTCGGCGACGCGGCGGCCGGGCTGGCGCGCCAGCCGGGTTGTTGCGGTGATCGGGTTGGTGCGGTGATCGGGTTGGTGCGGCGATCAGCCTGGGCCGGCGGCTGGAGCGGCGCGGGTCGTTCGGCCGTGGTGGCGCGGGGCCGGCTCGTTCGGGAGTGGGGGCGGCGCGTGGCGCCCCGAGCGGTGGCGTTGTGCGTCCGGGTGCTGTCTCCCGGGCGCCGAGGCTTCGAGCGCTGTCCCCAGGCGCCGGGTCGTTGTCGTGCTCCCCATCGCAGCGGGGAGGCGGCACGTCCTGGTGCGGGCCGTCGTCATGCTGCGGGCGTGGACAGGGAGCTCCCGACCGTCGTCGTCGCCCGTGAGAACGAGCTGAGCGCGCTGCGCCGTCGGATCGCGAGCGGCGAGCTCCGGCGTGTGCGTTGGGGCGGTT
>CBINDH010000259.1:0-4381 GCA_966249365.1 uncultured Xylanimonas sp.
CAGCAGACCGACGACCACCCAGACGACGCCGAGCGCGCGCCGCCACCGCGGCAGGCAGGCGTCGGCGACGTCGGCGGCACCGCTCAGCGCGGTCCCGACGGCGACGACGACGGCGAGCAGCACGAGCGACGTCAGCGGGCGGACGACGAGCACGAGCCCACCGACGACGAGCAGCAGGGCGAGCCCGACCACCACGACGCCCGGGGCCTTGCGCAGCCATCCCTCGATGCGGCCGCGGCGCGGAAGGGCAGGGTTCACAGCCCCGACCGTAGCGGCGCGCCCGGCGCCCGGCTCGGCGGCGCGGGAGGTTCAACCCAGGACTTCGCGCAGGCGGGCCGCGAACGCGTCGGGCTTGCCGACGAACCCGTACTCACCGTTCATGAACGCGCCGTGGTCGCCGGGGAAGACGGCGCACTCGAGCCCGAGCGCACCGGCCACCGCGCGCGCCCCGCGGGCGGCCATCGTCTCGCCGCTGTCCTCGCCGTGGGCGGGGACGATCCGGGTGGGAGCGGCCCGGACGGCGTCGAGGTCGGGCAGCCAGCGGGGCATGGTCAACATGTTGATGCCGAGCAGCGCGTCGCCGCGCGTGCCGTCGTCCTCGGTGGGCAGGCCGAACTGGGCGGGGTCGGGCGCCGGGCCGGCGAACCAGTCCCGGGTGATCTCGCCCTCCAGCGAGGTCAGCGCGATGAACTTGGCCATGGCCGCGCCGAACCCGTGGGTCTCGTAGGTGGTGTGGACGTCCTCCATCGCGGCGGCCATGATCTCGCCGTCGGGCAGGACCAGCGCGAGCGGGGGCTCGTGCAGGACGGCGGTGGCGACGTCGTCGGGGAACTGCTGGACGAGGGCGAGGCCGTCGACGGCGCCGCCGCTCGAGCCGAAGTAGTCGTACGGGCCGAGCCCGACGGCGTCGCCGATGGCGTGCAGCGCGGCGGCGCGCGTCATCGGGTCGGGGTCGGGGCCGGTGCCGGTCACCGTGGAGCGGTCCATGCCGGGCGGGTCGTAGGTGATGACAGTGCGGTCGGCGAAGTGGCCGACGAGGGTCACGAAGCCGGCTGCACCCATGGGGCTGCCGACGACGACCAGGGGCCGGGCACCGGACGGCGACTCGGGCTCGTGGACGTCGTAGGTGACGACGGCGCCGGGGACGTCGATCGAGGCGGTGGTCGTGGGCACGGGACCTCCTTGGGTGCGAGTGGTGTCTGGTGGCTAGTGGACGCGGCGGGCCGATCGAACTCATCGGCGACGCCGCGAGACGACCTGGCCCCCGATCGCGCATAAGATCGTTTCGATCCGCGGCCCGAGCGCCGTGTCCAGCGGGGCCACCGTCCTGCCCGCCCGCACTCCGCGGGCGCCCCACGCCGCACGAAGGCACGCTCATGACAGTGACCTCACCCACGACCACCACGCCCCAGGGCATCGTCGACCCGCGCCGCGCGACCGTCATCCTCGTCGCGATGGCCGTCTCGACGTTCCTGTTCATCCTCGTCGAGGGCCTCCCGAGCGGGCTGCTCACGCTCATGGCGCCCGACCTCGGCACGACGACGTCGCGCATCGGCCTGCTCGTCACTGCGTATGCCCTCGTCGTGCTGGTCGCGACCGTGCCCCTCGCGCACGTCACCAAGCAGATCCCACGACGCTGGGTGCTGTCCGGCACCGTGCTCGTCGCGGCGGTCGGCACCCTGTGGGCAGGGCTCGCCGACGGCTACGGCTCGATCATGGCCGCGCGCCTGCTCACCGCCCTCGCGCAGGCGCTGTTCTGGGTCGCCGTCATCCCCGGCACCATGGGGCTCTTCGCGCCGCGCGTCCGCGGCCGCGTCATGGCGAGGCTCGCCCTCGGCAACTCGCTCGCCCCCGTCCTCGGGCTTCCCGCCGGGACGTGGCTCGCCGAGCACACCGACTGGCGCGTCACGTTCTGGGTCGTCTCGGCGCTCTCGCTCGTCGTCTTCGTCGTCATCCTCGCGCTGTTCCCGTCCGTCAAGCCGTCGGAGGGCGGCGCGTCCCGCGCCCCGTTCCCGAGCCGGCGGCGGCTGAGCTTCCAGCTCGTGACGACGGCGCTCGTCGTCACCAGCGCGTTCGGGATGATCACGTTCGTCACACAGCTCCTGCAGGACGTCGCCGGGTACGCCCGCTCCGACATGCCCTGGCTGCTGTCCGTCCAGGGCGCCGCGGGCGTGGTCGGCGCGCTCGTGATCGGCAGGTTCCTCGACCGGCACTCGTGGGGCAGCCTCACGACGGCGATCGGCATCGTGGCGGCCGCCCAGGCGCTGCTCTTCGCGTTCGGCGGGAACCCGGTCGTCGCCGTCGTCTGTGTCGCCCTGTTCGGTGGCGCGTTCTCGACCGTCCCGCCCGCGCTCTCGCACCGCGTCATGCTCGTCGCGCCCACGTCGACCGACATGGGGGTCGCGGTGTCGTCGGCCGTGTTCAACCTGGGCATCGCCGCCGGGTCGGCGCTCGGGGCAGCGCTCACGGCCGCCGTCGGCGTGCGGTGGGTGCCGCTCGTCGGTGCCGGCCTCGCCGTCCTCGCGCTCATGACCCACCTGCTGGAGCACCGCCTGAACCCACCGTTCCCGGCGCATCGTCCGGCGATCGACGCGGCGCTCGGCACCGCGTGAGCCGCCCCGGCGCGGTGGTGCGCACGACAGGATGACCCCATGACCCGCTGCCCGTGCCTGTCCGGCCTGCCGTTCGCCGAGTGCTGCGAGCCCGTGCTGCGCGGCGAACGCCCCGCGCCTACGGCCGAGGCCCTCATGCGCTCGCGGTTCACCGCGTTCGCGCGCGGCGACGTCGCCTGGCTCCAGGCGTCCTGGCACCCCGGCACACGCCCCGAGGCGCTCGACCTCGACGACGACCTCGAGTGGCGCCGACTCGACATCCTCGACACGGCCGCGGGCGGGCCGTTCGACGACGCGGGCGAGGTCGAGTTCGTGGCGACGTGGCGCAGCCGTGAGGCCGGGGAGCGCGGAAGGCTGCACGAGCGCAGCCGGTTCGTCCGCGAGGGCGGGCGGTGGCTCTACGTCGACGGCGACGTCGGGGACTGAACCGCGTCGTCCGGGGGCGCACGGATCGAAGCGGGCAGATGAGATCGGATCGTGCATCCGAGATCGGACCGCGCGTCGCGATGCCCGGTCCGATCTCGGATGCACGTTTCGATCGCGCGCGAGCCCCCGCCCAGGGTCAGGCCGCGAGCAGCGTCAGCGTGTCGACCACCCGGTTCGAGAAGCCCCACTCGTTGTCGTACCAGGCCACGACCTTGACGTGCCGCCCGTCGACGCGGGTCAGCATCGAGTCGAAGATCGACGACGCCGGGTTGCCGACGATGTCGGACGACACGAGCGGGTCCTCCGAGAACTCCAGGATCCCGGCGAGCGGGCCCTCGGCCGCCGCGCGGTAGGCGGCGATCACGTCGTCGCGGGTGACGTCGCGGGCGACGGTGGCGTTGAGCTCGACGATCGAGCCGACCGGGATCGGCACCCGGATCGAGTCGCCCGAGAGCTTGCCGTCGAGCTGCGGCAGCACCAGGCCGATGGCCTTCGCCGCCCCCGTCGTCGTCGGCACGATGTTCTCGGCCGCGGCGCGGGCGCGACGCGCGTCGCGGTGCGGGCCGTCCTGCAGGTTCTGCTCCTGCGTGTACGCGTGCACCGTCGTCATGAAGCCGTGCTCGATGCCCGCGAGCGCGTCGAGCACGGAGGCGAGCGGTGCGAGCGCGTTGGTGGTGCACGACGCGTTCGAGACGACGGTGTGGACCGCCGGGTCGTACGCGCCGGTGTTGACACCCGGTGCCAGGGTCACGTCGGCGCCGTCGGACGGTGCGCTGACGAGGACCTTGCGCGCGCCGGCGTCGAGGTGGGCGCGGGCGGCCTTGGCCGCCGTGAACCGGCCGGTCGCCTCGACGACGATCTCGACGCCGAGCTCCCGCCAGGGCAGGTCGGCGGGCTCGCGCTCGGCGAGCACGCGGATGCGGCGGCCGTCGACGACGAGCGTGTCCCCGTCGACGGACACCGGACGCCCCAGGCGCCCGGCCGTCGTGTCGTACGCGAGCAGCCGCGCGAGCGCGGTCGGGTCGGTGAGGTCGTTGACGGCGACGACCTCGAGGTCGGTGTCCCGCTCGAGGAGCGCGCGCAGGACGTTGCGGCCGATGCGGCCGAAGCCGTTGATGGCGATGCGAGTCATGCTGTCCTTCCGGTCGGTGGCGGGCCCTTCGTGCCGACCCGCCGGGCAGACCGCGGAGATCGTGGGCTCCGCGGCCACCACCAGGTTCGCCCGGAGGGGCGCGACCAGACAGTGGCGTGAGCGCCAGGGTTCGCAAGGATCTCGCCACGCTGTGGGGGCAGCGCTACTCCGTGCGCGCGAACGTCCTGCGGTACTCGCTCGGCGTCGTGCC
>CBINDH010000260.1:0-4368 GCA_966249365.1 uncultured Xylanimonas sp.
GCTGCGGCACCGGGCTGCTGGCCACGGTGCTCGCGCTGCGCGACGAGCACACGCGCGTCGTCGCGACGGACCGCTCGGCGGCGGCTGCCGCGTCGGCGAGCGCCACCGCGCGGGCGAACGGCGTCGGCGAGCGCGTCGTCGTGCTGCGCGACGACGCCGGCGAGGGCGAGGAGCCCGCGAGCGCCGACCTCGTGGTGTGCAACCCGCCGTTCCACGACCGTGCGGCGCTGTCCACGGACGCGGCCCACCGCATGTTCGCCGCGGCCGGGCGGATGCTCCGGCCGGGCGGCGAGCTGTGGTGCGTCTACAACTCGGTGCTGCGGTACCGCCCGGCGCTCGAGCGCACGGTCGGGCGCACGGAGCAGGTGACGCGCGATCACCGGTTCACGGTGACGCGGAGCGTGCGCGCCGCGGGATGAGGCGGACCCACTCCGTCGCGTCGGTAGGATGCAAACGTTCGCAGCGCGGCGCGGACGCCGCGGACCCCCTCGACGAGGAACCCACGTGACCCAGCCCTGGACCCTGCACGACGACCGCGCGCTGCCCGCCGACCCGGTCACGCGGCCGATCGCGCGCGAGATCTACCAGGAGGTCCGCGACCTGCCCATCGTCTCGATGCACGGCCACGTGCCCGTCGAGTGGTTCGCGGACGACACCCCGTTCCCGGACCCGGCCGCGCTGCTGGTCACACCCGACCACTACCTGACGCGCATGCTCGTCTCCCAGGGCGGGGTCACGCCGGCCGACCTGGGCGTGCACTGCCTCGACGGCACCCAGGCCACCGAGGCCGACCCGCGCGCCATCTGGCGCCGGTTCTGCGCGGGCTGGAAGGCGTTCCGGGGCACGCCCACCCGGTTCTGGACGGAGCACGAGCTCGTCACCATCTTCGGGGTCACGCAGCGCCCGTCGGCCGAGACCGCCGACGCGATCTACGACCAGATCGCCGCCGAGATCGCGAAGCCCGAGTTCCGGCCGCGCGCGCTGCTCGACCGCTTCGGCATCGAGGTCATCGGCACGACCGACCCGGCGTGGGCCTCGCTCGAGCACCACGCCAGGCTCGCCCGCGACGGCTTCGGCGAGCGCGTCCTGCCGACGTTCCGCCCCGACCCGGTCCTCCACCTCGACAACCCGACGTTCACGCACGACGTGCTCGCCACGGGGGCCGCGGCCGGCGTCGACGTCGTCGACTACGCCACCTACCTCGACGCGCTGCGCGCCCGGCGCCTGCGCTTCAAGGCCGCGGGCGGCCTCGCCACCGACCACGGCCACCGCGCCGCCGACACCACGCCGATGCCCGACGACGACGCCGCGCGCCTCTTCGACGCGGCCTTCAACGGCCGCCCCGTGTCCGACGCGGAGGTCAGCGCGTTCGCCGCGCACATGCTGTTCCAGATGGCCGCGATGGCCACCGACGACGGGCTCGTCATGCAGGTCCACCCGGGCGTCGAGCGCGGCCACTCCCGGGCGATGACGGCCCGGTACGGCGCCGACATCGGCTACGACATCCCGTTCGCGGTCGAGTACACGCGCGCGCTGCGCCCGATGCTCGAGGCGTTCGGCCACCACCCGAGCTTCCGGGTCATCGTGTTCACGCTCGACGAGGACGTCTACTCGCGTGAGCTCGCACCCCTGGCGGGCGTGTACCCGGCGATGCGCCTGGGCGCCCCGTGGTGGTTCATCGACTCCCCCGAGGCGATGCGCCGCTTCCGTGAGACGGCGACCGAGACGGCGGGCTTCCTCAACCTGTCGGGCTTCGTGGACGACACCCGCGCGTTCTGCTCCATCCCCGCCCGGCACGACCTCGCCCGCCGCATCGACGCCGGCTACCTCGCCCGCCTCGTCGCCGAGCACCGCCTCGACCTCGACGAGGCGATCGACACCGCCCACGACCTGGCCTACCGCCTCCCGAAGCTCGCCTACGCGCGGGCCTGACCCCGTTCTGGCCGAGAGAGGTTCACACGATGACGAGCGATCAGTCGCCCACCGCGGCGACCAACCCCTTCGAGCCGCCGGTGCGCGCGGACGACCCGGACAAGCCCCGCGGCTTCGGCGACGGCGTGCTCGGTCGTGCCGCCGAGGCCGTCTACTGGTACATGGTCCTGACGGCGCTGCTCGCCGTGGCGAGCCTGCCGACCCTCGTGCTCGCGCTCCTGCTGATGGGCTCCGCGTCGAACCTCCTGCTCGTGGCGGCCTCGTGCGTGTTCCTCGGGCCCGCGCTGTCCGCCGGCCTGTACGCCGTCAGGGCGCGCTACACCGCGCAGGTCGACGACGTCGGCCCCGCCAGGGCGTTCTGGCGCGGCTACGCGCTCAACTGGAAGGACGTGCTGCCGCTCTGGGTCCCCTCGATGGTGCTGCTCGGCATCATCGGGTTCGGCGTCGTCTACGGCGCCGAGGCCGGGATCGGTGCCCTGTACCGCGCGGTGCTCCTGGTCATCGGCGTGGCGGTGCTGCTGTGGGCGCTGCACGCCCTCGCGATCTCGACGTTCTTCAGCTTCCGGGCGCGCGACGTGGCCCGGCTCGCGGCGTTCCACCTGATCATGCTGTGGCGCACCACGTTCGGGGTGATCGCGCTCATCATCGTCGCGGCCACCGTCGTGCGGTTCGCCACCGAGCTGGGGCTCGTCGTCGTCGGCGGCCTGTGGACGTGGTTCTGGTACCAGAACGACAAGCCGATGTTCACGAGCATCTGGGAGAACTTCACCGCACGCGCCTCCGAGTCGGACGACGTGGAGCCCGCATGACCTCCCTCCCGCGTCTTGAATGCTCGGGCACCGCGACCCGCCTCCTCGTCGACGGCACCCCGTTCCTCGTCCGGGGCGGCGAGCTCGGCAACTCGTCGGCAGAGCGCGCGTACCTCGCCCCGTCCTGGGAGCGGCTCGCCGCGATGGGGCTCAACACCGTCGTCGCGCCTGTGTCCTGGGACGCGGTCGAGCCCGTCGAGGGCCGGTTCGACTGGACGGACGTCGACGAGCTGATCGAGGACGCCCGCGCGCACGACATGCGGCTCGTGCTGCTGTGGTTCGGCTCGTGGAAGAACTCGATGTCGTGCTACGCGCCGGCGTGGGTCAAGACGGACGCTGAGCGGTTCCCGCGGGCCCGGACCTCGCGCGGTGCGGCGCTCGAGATCCTGTCGCCGTTCAGCGCCGCCAACCGCGACGCCGACGCGCGCGCCTTCGCCGCGCTCATGGCGCACCTGCGGGCCGTGGACGGCGACTCGACCGTCGTCATGGTGCAGGTCGAGAACGAGATCGGCATGATCCCCGAGGCTCGCGACCACGCGCCCGACGCCGTCGCCGCGTTCGAGGGCCAGGTCCCGCCGGAGCTCATGGCCCACCTGGTGGAACACCGCGACTCGCTCGGCACGACGCTGGCCGCGCAGTGGCGGGCCGCAGGGGGGCGTGAGGCGGGCACCTGGACCGAGGTCTTCGGCGACGGCGCCGCCACCGAGGAGATCTTCCAGGCGTGGGCCTTCGCCCGGTACGTCGACGTCGTCGCGGCGGCGGGCAAGGCCGAGCTCGACCTGCCGATGTACACCAACGCGGCCCTGATCCGCCCCGGGGCCCAGCCCGGCCAGTACCCGAGCGCGGGCCCGCTGCCGCACCTCGCCGACATCTGGCGGGCGGGCGCCCCGGCGCTCGACTTCATCGCGCCCGACATCTACTTCCCGAACTTCGCGCACTGGGCCGACGCCTACGTCGCGTCGGGCAACCCGCTCTTCGTGCCCGAGGCGCTGCGCTCGGTCGACGCCGCCGCCAACGCGCTGTACTCGTTCGGGAAGCACGGGGCGCTGGGCTTCTCGCCGTTCGGCATCGAGTCGGTCGGCGGCAACGAGGCGGCCATGCTCGCGGGGGCGTACGACGTCGTCGCGCAGCTCACGCCGCTCATCACCGCGCACGCCGGCGACGGGTCCATGACGGGCCTGCTGCCGCCCGCCGAGGACATGCGCAGCCCGCACCGGGTGCGGCTCGACGACGTCGTCCTCGAGGCCACCTACGAGCGTGTTCCCGCCCCCGCGCTCGCCGACGGCGTCATCAACGAGACCGGGCAGGCGCACGGCACCGAGCGGCTCCCCGCCGGGGCGATCGTGATCCGCACCGGTCCCGACGAGCTCGTCGTCGGCGGAATCGGGGTCACGATGACGTTCCACGACCCGGTGCACGGCCGGGACACGGTCGGGATCCTGTCGTGCGAGGAGGGGCGGTACGCCCCGGACGGGTCGTGGGAGAGGCTGCGTCGGCTCAACGGCGACCAGACCCACCAGGGGCGTCACGTGCGGCTGGAGCCGGGGCGCTTCACGGTCCAGCGGGTCCGCTTGTACCGCTACAGGTGAGGCCGCTTCCCCGTGCTGGTTGAGCCCCGTCGAAACCG
>CBINDH010000261.1:0-4337 GCA_966249365.1 uncultured Xylanimonas sp.
ACCTGCGACCTCTTCGTCCCGAACGAAGCGCGCTACCAAGCTGCGCCACACCCCGAGGGACTGCTTGCACCGATCCGGGGCTACCCGCGCGGTGAAGCCTGCTCAGCATAGCGGAGCATCGCCCCAGGACGAAAACGCGTTCCGGTGAGAGGCGTCACCGCGCGGTGAGGGTGAGGAGCGTCGCCTCGGGTCGGCACGCGAACCGCACGGGGGTGTAGGGGGAGGTGCCCGCGCCGGCGGAGACGTGCAGCCAGGTGGAGCCGGTCCCGTTGCGGCGGTCCGGGCGGGCGCCGGGCCAGCCGTGCAGTCCGGACGCCCGACGGCGGTCGAGGTCGCAGTTGGTCACGAGCGCGCCGAAGCCGGGCACGCAGAGCTGCCCGCCGTGGGTGTGGCCGGCGAGGATCAGGTCCGCGCCGTCGTCCTGGAAGGCCTCCAGCACGCGTCGGTAGGGCGCGTGGGTGACGCCGACGTGCAGCACGGCGTCGTCGTGCGTGACGCCCCGGGCAGGGGCGCCGGCGGGGCGTACGGGGACCTCGTCGCGTTCGAGGTGGGGGTCGTCGGTGCCGACGAAGGTGAAGCGCCGCCCGTCGTTGAGGACGACGTCGTCGCGCCGGTTGTCGAGGTCCTTCCAGCCGGCGGACGTGAACCCGGCGACCAGGCGGTCCCAGGGGAGCGGCGTCGGCTCGGGGTGATAGATCCGCGAGTCGGGCAGCAGGTACCGCGCCGGGTTCTTGGGCTTCGGGCCCCAGTAGTCGTTCGAGCCCATGACGAAGACGCCGGGCGTCGTCGCGAGCAGCGGCTCAAGTGCGTCGAGGAGCGGTTCGACGGCGTCGACGTCGGCGAGGTTGTCACCGGTGTCGACGACGAGGTCGGGCTGGAGCTCCGCGAGCGACCGCACCCAGGCGAGCTTGGTGCGTTGGCGCGGGACAAGGTGCAGGTCGCTGATGTGGAGCACGCGGACGTCGGGTTCCCCGGCGGGCAGCACGGGCACCGTGACGTGGCGCACGGTGAAGAGCTTCGTCTCCACGTACGCGTACGCGATGCCGGCGACCCCGGCCGCGAGGAGACCGCCGACCGCCCGGACGGCGCTCACTCGGTGGTGACCGGCGGGGGAGGCACGTCAGGGTTGCCTTGACCGCGCCCGTGGTCATCGTCGCCGTCGTGGTCGCCGCCGCCCTGGCCGCCACCACCGCCGCCGCCCTGGTTGCCACCCGGGTTGGGCGTCTCCGGGGTGGCCGGGGCCGTCGGCTTCGGGGGAGCGGGGGGCCTGCCCACCAGGTTCTTGTCGGGCGCCGGGAAGCTCACCCACGGCATGCCTTCGAGCGCCCGGGTCATGTAGTCGCGCCACAGCGGCACGGCGACCGAGCTGCCGTACATCGGCCGCAGACGCCGGCCCTGGAACCACGTGTCGAGGTGGTACGTCTCGCCCGACTCCTCGCCGACCCACACGGTCGTCACGAGCTGCGGGGTGAACCCGGTGAACCACGTCTGGGCCGAGCCCTGATTGGTTCCCGTCTTGCCGGCGACAGGACGGCCGTCAGGCAGCTTGCCGGTGCGGGCCGTACCGCGGCGCTCGGTGAACGTGTGCGTCATCGCGTCGACCACCGTGGCCGCGATGTTCGGTGCCAGCGCGTTCGGGTTGCAGTTGGCCGACGGCACGGCCATCTCCGTCCCGTCCGGCTTGAGCACCTGGGTGATCGCGATGGGCTCGCAGTAGGTGCCGTTGCTGGCCAGCGTCGCGTACGCGGCGGCGAGCTGGAGCGGCGACGTCGTCTGCGTGCCGACCACCATGGCCGGCGTGATGAGGACGTCGTCGATGGTCGGCTCGTACAGCGTGACCGGAGCCTTCGGCTCGTCCGCGCGCGGGGGCCGCGTCGTCGGGCGGAAGCCCATGTCCCACGCGGTCTGACGCACGCCGCACAGGTCGAGCATGGTCGACATCGTCGCGTACGCGGTGTTGACCGACTCGTAGGTGGCCCGGTACACGGAGATCGGCCCCGAGAGGTTGCCCTCGGCGTTCGCCGGACCCCAGGGGGAACCCCCGAAGGTCGAGCACGACGAGTGCCAGGCGCTCTGCGGGCGCTCCACCTTCGTGGCGCTCACCATCTCGTTGAGCGTGTGGCCTTCCTTGAGCCAGTGGGCCAGCACGAACGGCTTGAAGTTCGAGCCGGGCTGGAAGCCCTTCGACGCGCCGTGCAGCGGGTCGGCCGCGTAGCTCACCGACGTCGTGCCGGGCGCCCTGTTCTCGGTGCGGCCGTCGAACGGGATGTTCTGGGCCATCGCGAGGATCTTGCCCGTACCCGGCTCCACGGACACCACCGCGGACTCGAGACCGGCGTCGTTGCCCGCCGGGACGTGCGAGGTGACCGTCTCCTCGGCCGCCTTCTGCTTGGCGCGGTCGAGCGTCGTATGGATCTGCAGGCCGCCGCGGTACAGCAGCTCCTGGCGGTCTTCCTTCGTCTCCCCGAACTCGGGGCTGGTCATGATCTCCGAGATCACGTACGTGCAGAAGAACGCGGAGCCTGCCGCGGACTGGCAGCCGGTCGGGACGGGGGTGATGTGCAGCGTGTCGGCGATCGGGGTGGCCAGGGCGGCGTCGCGTTGGTCCGTGGGCAGGTAGCCGAGGCTCCACATCTTCTTCAGCACCGCGTCGCGACGTGCCTGGGCGTTGACCTGGTTTGCCTCGATCGACGGGTCGAACTTGGACGGCGCCTTGGTGATGCCCGCGATCGTCGCGGCCTCCACCGGCGTGAGGTCCTTCGCCGACTTGTTGAAGAAGTACCGGGCCGCCGTCTCGACGCCGTAGATGTTGTGGTACCCGAACTGGGCGACGTTGAGGTAGCCCTGGAGGATCTCGTCCTTCGTCATCGTCTTCTCGAGGGCGATGGCGAGCTTCATCTCGCGCACCTTGCGTGCGTTGGTGTCCTCGCGCGCCTCGATGATCCCGAAGGGGGCGCCGGCCTGCTCGGCGTTGTCGATGAGCACGTTCTTCACGTACTGCTGGGTCAGCGTCGACGCGCCCTGCGTCGGCTTGTGCATCGCGTTGTTGACGAACGCGCGGATCACGCCCTTGGGGTCGATCCCGGCGTGCTGGTAGAAGCGCTCGTCCTCGATCGAGACGACGGCGTCCTTCATCGCCTGGGACACCTGGTCGAGCGGGACGACGATGCGGTTCTGCGCGTAGAAGGTCGCGAGCTTGCTGCCGTCGGCGGCGTACACGCTCGACGCCTGCGACAGCAGGCCGGGCTTGAGCTCGTCGGGCACCTCGTCGAAGAGCGCGACCGACTGCTCGGTCACCGCGTTGGCACCCGCGGCGAGCGGGATCACGAGCCCGGCGGCGAGCACGCCGCCTGCTCCCGCGACGAGCACGAACGCAAGAAGAAGCGCGACAAGCTGGGTCGCGGGGATCGTTCGTGTCATTCGTCTCGGCTCGCGCGGGGATGCGACTCGTCTGCTCGCCATGGGTGCCAGGGTACGTGGTTACCCCCGCGCGACGTGAGCCCAAGGCACCGGATTCCGTGTGCAGGTCGTGTGGATCCGCGCGGGCTACTGTGTGCCTCATGGCGACGACGTGGGAATACGCAACCATCCCCCTGCTCATCCACAACACCAAGGCGATCCTCGACCAGTGGGGCGCCGACGGCTGGGAGCTCGTGCAGGTGGTCCCTGGGCCGGACGGCACCGGCCTGGTGGCCTACCTCAAGCGGCCGACGGGCGAACGCTGATGTCCGCCGAGGCGCGCCTCGCCGAGCTGGGGATCACCCTTCCGGACGTCGCGGCACCGGTCGCGTCGTACGTGCCGGCGGTCCGCAGCGGGTCGTACGTGTACACGTCGGGGCAGCTCCCCTTCGTGGACGGCGCCATGCCGGAGGCCGGCAAGGTCGGCGCCGAGGTCACGCCCGAGGCGGCGACCGGGTACGCGCGGCAGTGCGCGCTCAACGCGCTCGCCGCGGTCAAGGCGCTGGTCGGGTCTCTCGACGACGTGGCGCGGATCGTCAAGGTCGTCGGCTTCGTGGCATCCGACCCGTCGTTCACGGGCCAGCCCGGGGTCATCAACGGCGCGTCCAACGTGCTCGGTGAGATCTTCGGCGACGCCGGCGTACACGCGCGGTCCGCCGTCGGGGTGGCGGTGCTGCCGCTCGACAGCCCGGTCGAGGTCGAGCTCGTCGTCGAGCTCAAGGCCTGACGTCTGTGCGACGGGCGAGCGCCTTCTACACATGCTGACGGTGGAGCCCCGTCGAACCCTGATCACGGTTGAGCACCGGCGAAACCCTCCGACGTGCGGTGGTTTCGACGGGGCTCAACCCGCAGTGCGGTGGGTTCGTGCGGGGGCGACC
>CBINDH010000262.1:0-4320 GCA_966249365.1 uncultured Xylanimonas sp.
GGTCGCGCAGCGACCGTGAACGCTGCCGCGCGCGCACGGTCCGTCCCGCGACCGGCCCCACAGAGCAGCCGAGAAGCAGCCGAGAAGCAGCCCGGGCTCAGACCGCAGCCTGCAGAGCCGCGACCCGGTCCGTGCGCTCCCACGTGAACTCCGGCAGCTCCCGCCCGAAGTGCCCGTACGCCGCAGTCTTCGCGTAGATCGGCCGCAGCAGGTCGAGGTCGGCGATGATCGCCGCGGGCCGCAGGTCGAACACCTGCCGGATCGCCGCGGTGATCCGCTCGACCGGCACGGTCTCGGTGCCGAACGTCTCGACGTACAGCCCGACGGGGTGGGCGCGCCCGATCGCGTACGCGACCTGCACCTCGCAGCGGCGGGCGAGCCCGGCCGCGACGACGTTCTTCGCGACCCAGCGCATCGCGTACGCGGCCGAACGGTCCACCTTCGAGGGGTCCTTGCCCGAGAACGCGCCGCCGCCGTGCCGGGCCATGCCGCCGTACGTGTCGACGATGATCTTGCGGCCCGTCAGGCCGGCGTCACCCTGCGGGCCGCCGACGACGAACTTGCCGGTCGGGTTGACGTAGAGCTTGTAGCCCGACGTGTCGAGGGCGACGGTCTGCAGCACGGGCCGCACGACCTTGTCGGCGATCTCCTTGGCGAGCGTCTCCTGCAGCACGTCCTCGTCGTGCTGCGTGGACACGACGACGGCGTCGACGCGCACGGGCCGGTCGCCGTCGTACGCGATGGTGACCTGCGTCTTGCCGTCGGGGCGCAGCCCGGGGACCTCGCCCGTGCGGCGCACCTGCGCGAGCCGCTCCGCGAGGCGGTGCGACAGCCACACGGGCAGCGGCATGAGCTGCGGGGTGTCGTCGCACGCGTACCCGAACATCAGGCCCTGGTCGCCGGCGCCCTGCGCGTCGAGCGGGTCGTGGTCGGCGGCGTCGTCGCGCTGCTCGGCGGACTTGTCGACGCCCTGCGCGATGTCGGGCGACTGCTGGCCGATCGAGACGGACACGCCGCAGGAGTCGCCGTCGAACCCGATCGCCGAGGACGTGTACCCGATGCGCTTGACGACGTCGCGCACGATCTGCGGAATCTCGACGTACGCGGTCGTGGTCACCTCGCCGGCGAGGTGCACGAGGCCGGTGGTCACCATGGTCTCCACCGCGACGCGCGCGGTCGGGTCCTGCTCGAGGATGGCGTCGAGGACGGCGTCCGAGATCTGGTCGCACACCTTGTCCGGGTGACCCTCGGTCACGGACTCGGACGTGAACAGGCGCAACGCATCGGTCATGTCGGACACCCTACGTTCACGCGGGCCCGCCAACCCACTTCGCAAGCCGGGAAATCCCACCTCTCGGACAGCGGCGGTCCGAATCCCGGGAACCTAGCCGGTGATCTTCGCGACGGCGTCCCACAGCACGTCGGCCACCTGCCGCTTCGTGCCGCTCGCGTGCGCGACCTGCTCCCCCGTGGCGTCCAGCACCCACACCTCGTTGTCGGCGGTGCCGAAGCCGCGCCCGGACCCGACGGCGTTGACCGCGAGCAGGTCGGCGCCCTTGCGCAGCGCCTTCGCGCGGCCGTGGTCGAGCACGCTGCCCGACGCGTCACCCGTCTCCGCCGCGAAGCCCACCACCACCTGGCCCGGGCGCAGGCGATCACGGACCAGCTCGGCGAGGATGTCCGGGTTCTCGACCAGCTCGATCGGCGCCGGCCCCTGGCCCGGGACCTTCTTGATCTTCGACTCCGTCGGCGCCGCAGGCCGGAAGTCGGCCACCGCCGCGGCCATGACGACGACGTCGGCGTCCGCGCCCGCGGCACGGACCGCGTCCCGGAGCTCGGCCGTCGTCTCGACCCGGACGACCTCGTCGGCGCAGGTCTGCGACCCGTCGGCATCGACGTTGGCCGCCACGAGCGTGACGTGCGCGCCGCGCGCGCGTGCCGCCTCGGCGAGCGCGATGCCCTGCCGCCCCGTGGAGCGGTTGCCGATCCAGCGCACCGGGTCGAGCGGTTCGCGCGTCCCGCCCGCGGAGACGACGACACGCAGCCCGGCCAGGTCCTGCGGGGCCTGCGCGGCCGCGAGCACCGCCAGCGCCTCGCGGGCGATGTCCTCGGGCTCGGGCAGCCGGCCGGCGCCGGAGTCCTTGCCCGTCAGGCGGCCCGACGCGGGCTCGATGACGTGCACCCCGCGTTCGCGCAGGGTCGCGACGTTCGCGACCGGCGCCGCGTGCTCCCACCTCTCGGTGTGCATCGCCGGGGCCATCACCGCGGGGCCGCGCGCGGTGAGCAGCGTCGAGGTGAGCAGGTCGTCCGCGCGGCCGGACGCCGCCCGCGCCAGCAGGTCGGCGGTGGCGGGGGCGACGATCAGAAGGTCGGCACCCTGCCCGAGCGCGACGTGCTGCACGTGCTCGACGTCGTCGAACACGTCGGTGCTGACGGGCTCACCCGACAGCGCCTCCCACGTGGGCGCGCCGACGAACCGCAGCGCCGCCGCCGTGGGGATCACGCGGACCGCATGACCGGCCTCGCGCAGCAGACGCAGCAGGAGCACCGCCTTGTACGCGGCGATGCCCCCGCTGACGCCCAGCAGGATCCTCATCGAGACTCCAAGGCTCAGAAGCCGTCCGGGACTCCCTGGGCGGCGTCGGCGTCCTCGACGGGCGTCGAGGTCAGCAGGCCCTGGTTGATCTCGCGCATCGCGATCGACAGGGGCTTCTCCTGCACCCGGACGTCGACCAGCGGGCCGACGTTCTCGAGCAGGCCCTCGTTGAGCTGCGAGTAGTAGGCGTTGATCTGGCGGGCACGCTTCGCGGCGTACAGGACCAGGCCGTACTTCGAGTCGGTCTTCGCGAGCAGCTCGTCGATGGGCGGGTCGGTGATGCCGATGGGCTGGGCCACGGTTCCGGCCATGTTTCACGCTCCAGGAAGGGAGGAAGGTCAGGGACTGCCCGACAGTCTACCCGCCGACCTGCGCGGTCCCTCCCACGGTCAGGCCCATGGTGGCGACGAGCTCGTCGGTCGCGCGGTGCACGTCGTCGTTCACGATGGTCACGTCGAACTCGGACTCGGCGGCCAGCTCGACGCGCGCGGTGGCCAGACGGCGCTCGCGCTCCTCGGCGTCCTCGGTGCCGCGGCCCACGAGCCGCCGCTCCAGCTCCTCGAAGCTCGGCGGCGCAAGGAACACGAACCGCGCGTCGGGCATCGACTCGCGGACCTGGCGCGCGCCCTGCAGGTCGATCTCGAGCAGGGTCGGCACGCCCGCGGCCAAGTGGTCCTCCACCGGGCCGCGGGGTGTGCCGTAGCGGTTGCGGCCGTGCACGACCGCCCATTCGAGCATCTGCCCGTCGGCGACCATGCGGTCGAACTCCTCGGGCGTGACGAACAGGTAGTGCACGCCGTGGATCTCGCCGGGACGCGGCGCGCGCGTCGTCGCCGAGACCGACAACCACACCTGCGGGTACCGGTCCCGCACGTCGGCGGAGACGGTGCCCGTGCCGACGGCCGTAGGCCCAGCGAGAACGGTCAGACGAGCGGGTCCGGACGGCGTGCCGGCAGGTGATGCGGAAATCTCAGCCAAACCTCTCGATGAGCGCGGCAGCCTGGTGGGGTCCGAGGCCACGGACGCGGCGGGTCTCGGCGATCCCGACCTCTTCCATGATCGCCTTGGCCTTCACCTTACCGACGCCCGGGAGGGACTCCAGCAAGGCGACGACCTTGAGCTTGCCGACGACGTCGTCGGTCTGGCCCTGCTCGATGACCTCCTTGAGCGAGCCCTGCGAGTACTTCAGACGGTTCTTGATCTCCGCGCGCACACGGCGCGCCTCGGCGGCCTTCTCAAGGGCCGCGGCGCGCTGCTCCGGGGTAAGGGGAGGAAGGGCCACGCAAGTCACCTACTCAGTTCGAGCCGATGGGGGCGGTACTGCTCCGTCGAAACTAACCGTGACCTGCACGTCCGGCAATCGGGACGGACCGGCGTGGCGCGCGGCGCTCCCGCCGTGGCGCCCGGCGCGAACCGGATGCCGCCGATCCACGCCGATCCGGCCACGTCCGCACCACAGCGCCGTCACGCCATGGCGACCAGCATCAGGGCCTGGCTCAGGCCCATCCCGGCGTGCTCGACCCGCCCGAGCACGCCGACCCGACCGCCCGGCGCGCAACCGCGCAGCGCCACGGCGACGCTCCACCCGAGGTAGGCGACGGCCGCGAGGACGAGCGGCCCGAGAACGTCCGCGGCGTGCCCGTGCGCTCCCGTCGTCGCGCCGGCCCGCCCGTGCCCGGGCGCTCCACCTGTTTGACGAGTCGCCCGGGTGGTTCTCGACAACC
>CBINDH010000263.1:0-4278 GCA_966249365.1 uncultured Xylanimonas sp.
CACGTTCCGATCTCGTTTGCACGTTCCGAACCCGAGGCGACAGGCGACGCCCGATCAGCCGGGGCCGACGCCCGGGCAGCCGGCCGGCCCGATCGTCACCTCGGGCCGACCGGGGGCCGTCAGTCGCCCAGCGTCGTCCGGGCCGCCGCGAGGCGGGCGAGCGGGACGCGGTACGGGCTGCACGACACGTAGTCGAGCCCGATCCGGTCGAACACGGCGATCGACGCGGGGTCGCCGCCGTGCTCGCCGCACACGCCCGTCTTGAGCTGCGGCTTGGTCGACCGGCCCCGCTCGACGCCCATCTTCACGAGCTCGCCCACGCCCTCGGCGTCGACCGACGCGAACGGGTTCGCCGCGACGATGCCGGCCTCGAGGTACTTCGCGAGGAACGAGCCCTCGGCGTCGTCGCGCGAGATGCCGACCGTCGTCTGCGTGAGGTCGTTGGTGCCGAACGAGAAGAAGTCGGCGTGCTCGGCGATCTTGTCGGCCGTGACGGCCGCGCGGGGCAGCTCGATCATCGTGCCGACGGTGTAGTCGAGCGTGACCCCGGCGGTGGCGATCTCCTCGTCGGCCGTGGCGACGATGACCTCGCGCATGCGCTTGAGCTCCTCGGCGTACCCGACGAGCGGCACCATGATCTCGACGTGCGGGTCGAGCCCGCGCGCCTGCACGGCGAGCGCCGCCCGGATGATCGCGCGCGTCTGCATGACGCAGATCTCCGGGTAGAGCAGCGAGAGCCGCACGCCGCGCGTGCCGAGCATCGGGTTGAACTCGCGCAGCCGCTTGACGTGCGCGAGCAGCTCGCGCGCCGACTCGAGCTCGGGCGAGCCGGCCGCCTCGAGCCGCTGCACCAGGAGCGACTGCTCGGTGAAGTCGGGCAGGAACTCGTGCAGCGGCGGGTCGATGAGCCGGATCGTGACGGGCAGCCCGGTCATGGCGGTGAAGATCTCGTCGAAGTCGGCCTGCTGCATGGGGAGCAGCTTGTCGAGGGCGGCCTGCCGCTCGGGCGCGGTCGTCGCGAGGATCATCTGCTGGACCACCGGGAGGCGGTCCGAGGCCATGAACATGTGCTCGGTGCGGCACAGGCCGATGCCCTCGGCACCCAGCTCGCGGGCCTTCTCGGCGTCCGGGCCGGTGTCGGCGTTGGCGCGCACGCCGAGGCGGCGGACGTCGTCGGCCCAGCCGAGCACCTCACGGAAGTCGTCGGTGATCTGCGGCGGCACGAGCTCGAGCGCGCCGACGTACACGTTGCCGGTGGACCCGTCGAGCGTGATCGTGTCGTTCTCGGTGAGCACGTGGTCGCCGATGGTGACGGTCTTCGCGGCGGCGTCGATGACGATGTCGCCCGCACCCGCGACGCACGGCTTGCCCATGCCGCGCGCGACGACGGCGGCGTGCGACGTCATGCCGCCGTGCGCCGTCAGGACGCCCTGCGCGACGACGAGGCCGTGGATGTCGTCCGGCGTCGTCTCCCAGCGCACGAGGACGACGGCGTCGCCCGCGTGGCCGCGCTCGGCGGCGGTGTCGGCGTCGAACACGATCTGCCCGACGGCGGCGCCGGGGGACGCGTTGAGGCCGCGCGTGACCGGCGTGGCACCGTGCGAGGCGTCGAGCCCCGGGTGCAGGAGCTGGTCGAGCTGGGCGGGCTCGATGCGCTTGAGGGCGGTCTCGCGGTCGATCACGCCCGCCTCGACGAGGTCGCGGGCGACCTTGAGAGCGGCCGCGGCGGTGCGCTTCCCGTTGCGGGTCTGCAGCAGGTAGAGCTTGCCCTCCTCGATGGTGAACTCGATGTCCTGCATGTCGCCGTAGTGGTCCTCGAGCAGCTTCATGGTCTCGAGGAACTCGCCGTACGCCTCGGGCAGCACGGTCTCCAGCTCGGCGAGCGGGCGCGGGGTGCGGATGCCGGCGACGACGTCCTCGCCCTGCGCGTTGACGAGGAACTCGCCGTAGAGCTCCTTGACGCCCGTCGACGGGTTGCGCGTGAACGCGACGCCGGTGGCGGAGTGGTCGCCGCGGTTGCCGAACACCATCTGCTGGACGTTGACGGCGGTGCCGAGGTCGTCGGAGATGTTGTTCAGGCCGCGGTACACGCGGGCGCGCGGGTTGTCCCACGAGGCGAAGACGGCGTTCACGGAGCGGCGGAGCTGCTCGCGCGGGTCGGTGGGCAGGTCGGCGCCGTGCGTGCGCGCCACCTCGCGGAAGGTCCGGACGAGCTCCTGGAGGTCCTCGACGGACAGGTCGGTGTCGTTGGCGACGCCGCGGCGGCCCTTGAGGGCGGTCAGCTCGTCCTCGAACGCGTGCGCGGGCACGCCCTCGACGACCTCGCCGTACATCTGCAGGAACCGGCGGTACGAGTCCCACGCGAAGCGCGGGTTGCCGGTCTCGGCGGCGAGCCCGGCGGCGGCCTCGTCGGAGATCCCCAGGTTGAGGATCGTGTCCATCATGCCGGGCATGGAGAACACGGAGCCCGACCGCACGGAGACGAGCAGCGGGCGCTCGGCGGCCCCCAGCTTGCGGCCCGTGCGCTGCTCGAGCGCGTCGAGGTGCTCCTCGATGTCCGCCCACAGGGTGGCGGGCCACGTACCGCCGGCCTTCATCGTCTCGACGCACGCCTCGGTGGTCACGGTAAAGCCGTCGGGGACCGGGACGCCGATCCGCGTCATCTCGGCCAACCCGGCTCCCTTACCGCCGAGCAACGACCTCATCTCGGCGTTGCCCTCCGAGAAGTCGTACACGTACTTCGTGTCAGTCGTCATCGACCGATCCTTCCGTCAGGGTTGGTGGACGCGGTGTGCGCCCTACGTCGTGCGGTGACCAGCTCGATCACGCGGCCGGCCGCCTCCTCCAGCGCGAGGCTGGTGGTGTCGAGGACGGGGCAGCCCAGGCGTCGCTGGATGCGCGACACCGCGTCGAGCTCGTCGAAGATGCGGGCGAGATCCGCGTAACCACCGAGCCTGCCGCCGTCGGTCGACGCGGCACCCATGAGGGTGACCCGACGTCGTCGGATGGCGAGCAGACGCTCGGGATCGATGGTGAGGCCCACGATCTTCCAGGGGTCGGCCTGGAAGAGCTCGGGCGGGGGTGCGACTCCCGTCACCAGGGGGACGTTGGCGGTGCGGTAGCCGAGGTAGCCGAGGTACATCGACAGCGGGGTCTTGCCGGTGCGCGAGGCGCCGACGAGCACGACCTGGGCCTCGGCCAGCGAGTCGGTGAGGTTGCCGTCGTCGTTGGCGACGGCGAACTCCATGGCGTGGATGCGTTCGAAGTAGTCGGCGGCGAGGCCCACGGGTTGCACGACGCGGGCCGGGTGCAGGCCGGTGCGGGTGATGACGGCGTTGAGTGCGGGCGCCATGAGGTCGGCGCACGGGACGCCCAGCTCGGCGCAGACGGCGCGGACGCGCGCGTTGAGCTCGATGTTGACCAGGGTCACGAACACGACCGCGTGCTCGGGCGCCTCGCGCACGGCGTTCAGCGCGCACTCGACGCCGGCGACGTCCTTGATGCGGGGGTGCCGGACGACGACGACGTCGAGGTTGGGGTACTGCGCCTGGACCGCGCGCGCCACGCGAGCTCCCGTGTCGCCGGTGGAATCGGCGACCACGTGGATGTCGACAGCTCGCTCCGCTGCGGTCATACCATAGAGGTTAGGCCTCAGGTGCTCGGATGGCACCGGACCTTGGTCCCGCCCGGTCGGACCTTTCGCGCCGGTCGGTGCCCTGACCTGGAGCGCGACGCCGCGTCATCTCACGGCAAGAAGCCGAGGGAGCTCGAGCAGCGAGTCGATGACGTGGGCACGGGCCGCCTCCGGGCGCTCGGCGTGCAGGTAGCCCCACGGCCCACGGCGGATCAGCACCGGGACCATGCCGGCGTCGGCCGCGGGCAGCACGTCGTTGTCGGTGCGGTCGCCGACGTAGGCGATCTCGTGCGGCGCCACGCCGGCGAGCGCGGCGACGGCCGCGAAGAACGCGGGCGCGGGCTTCTCGACGCCGAGCTCGGCCGAGTTGCTGATCACGTCGACGGGCAGGTTCATGGCCTGCAGCGCGCCCAGCGCCTGCGGGGGCTGGTTGCCCGCGACGACGAGCCGGAGGCCCGCGGCCCTCAGGGCGGTCAGCGCCGGCACGACGTCGGGGTAGAGGTCGTCGGCGTCGAACCCGCTGCGCAGCCCGTCGGGGTCCTCGGCGGCCCATGCGGCGTCCTCGGCCGCCAGGTCGAAGCCGGTGCGCGCGAGGTGGAGCGCGTCGACGGGCGGCCGGTCGAGCGCCGCGCAGGCGCCGATCA
>CBINDH010000264.1:0-4278 GCA_966249365.1 uncultured Xylanimonas sp.
AAGGCCGCGGCCCGCAGGATCATCGACAAGCCGCTCCACCCGTACACGCGGATGCTCATCGGCGCGCTGCCGAAGGTGGGCGACCGGTACGGCGAGCAGGAGCTGCAGGGCATCGAGGGCCGCCCGCCGTCCCTCCTCAACCCTCCGACAGGGTGTCGCTTCCGAGACCGGTGCCCGCTGGCGTTCGAGAAGTGCGTCGAGCAGCCCCCGTTCGTCGAGGTGGCCGCCGGCCACGAGGTCGCCTGCTGGGCGGTGGCGTCATGACCGCGACCACGACCGACACCCCGGTGCTCTCGCTCGACAACGTCGACAAGGTCTACAAGGTGGGCACGTTCGGCGGCGGCGAGCTCAAGGCCGTGCGCGGCGCGAGCTTCGACGTCCACGCCGGCGAGGTCGTCTCCCTCATCGGGGAGTCCGGCTCGGGCAAGTCGACGCTCGGCAAGATGGTGCTGCACCTGGTCTCGACCGACGGCGGCACGCTGCGCGTCGGCGGCAAGGACGTCACGCACCTCAAGGGCCGGGCGCTGCGCGAGTACTACCGCAAGGTCCAGGGCGTGTTCCAGGACCCGTTCTCGTCGTTCAACCCGATCTACAAGGTGGACCGGGCGTTCGACACGGTGCGGCTCTCGTACTTCCCCAAGGTGCGCCGCGCCGAGTGGGACGCGCGGGTGGGCGACGCGCTCGACGCGGTGACGCTGCGCCCCGGCGAGATCCTCGGCAAGTACCCGCACCAGCTCTCGGGCGGGCAGCTCCAGCGCCTGCTTGTCGCGCGGGCGCTCCTGCTCGAACCGGACCTGCTCGTGGCCGACGAGATCATCTCGATGCTCGACGCCTCGACCCGTATCGACGTGCTCAACCTGCTCGTGGCGCTCAAGCAGCGCGGGCTCGGCATCCTGTTCGTGACGCACGACCTGTCGCTGGGCAACTACGTCTCGGACCGGGTGGTCATCCTCTACAAGGGACGCATCGTCGAGGCGGGCGAGACCCGCGCCGTGTTCGACGACCCGCGCCACCCGTACACGCGCGACCTGCTGGCCTCGGTGCCGCAGCTCGACGCGACGTGGGAGGAGGTCGAGGCCCGCGAGGCCGAGCGCACCGCCCGGCTCGCCGGGACGTGCGCCTACCATGAGCAGCAGCCGGACGCCCCGGCCGACGCCGAGGGCATGGTGCACGTCACCGACGAGCACCAGGTGGGCTGCTTCCGCATGGCTGCGGACGACCCCTGCCCGCTGATCAGGGACTGAGAGTCGAGTGCATGGAATCGGGCCCGGCCACGCCAACGCGCGGTCGAGCATCATCGACACGATCCGGGCCGCCGGGACGGTCAGCCGGACGGGGATCGCCACCGTCACCGGCCTGACCGGCGCCACCGTCTCCAAGGAGGTGCGGGCCCTGCTCGACGAGGGCCTCGTCGGGGAGGTCGGGACGGCACCGTCGACGGGCGGCCGGGCCCGGGTGCTGCTCCAGCTCCAGCGGTCGAGCCGGTACGCCGCCGGCCTGCACCTGGACCACGACGGCGTGACGACGGTCCTGCTCGACCTGGGCGGGGCGGTCGTCGCGGAGCAGCGGCTGCGGTGGACGGGTGAGGTGGACCCCGAGAAGGTGGTGCGCCGCATGGTCGACCGCATCGGCCGGATGCTCGACGGCGTCGGGTCGCAGCGCACCAACCTGCTCGGCATCGGCGTCGTCTCGCCCGGCCCGATCACGGCGGGCGAGGGCATCGTGCTGTCCCGTCCTGCGCTGCGCCGGTGGGTACGGTTCCCGCTCGCCCAGCGGATCCGGGAGGCGACCGGGCTGCCCGTCCTCGTCGACAACGACGCCACCGCCTCGGCCGTCGGCGAGCTGTGGACGGGCGGCGCCCGTGGGTCGGCTGCGTTCGCCGCGCTGTACATGGCGACCGGGATCGGGTCGGGCACCGTCGTCGACGGCGTCCCCTATCGCGGCTCGTCGCTGAGCGTCGGCGAGATCGGCCACGTGTGCGTCGACCTCACCGGCCCGGAGTGCTGGTGCGGCAACGTCGGCTGCCTCGAGGCGGTCGCCGGGCCGGGCGCCGTGGTGGCCGAGGCGCGGTCCGCCGGGCTCCGGCTGCCCGAGCGCGGGTCGACCGTCGTCGAGTCGTTCACCGAGGTGGTCGACGCCGCGCGGGCCGGCGACTCGGTCGCGCGCGACGTCGTGCTGCGGTCGGCGCAGCGCCTGGCGGTCGCCGCGCAGACGCTGTGCTCGCTCATGGGCGTCGACCTCGTCGTGCTCACCGGTGCGAGCTTCGACGTCGCCGGCGACCTCTACCTGCCCGCGGTGCGCGAGCGCGTCGAGGCGTCGCTCCTCGCGCACGACGCCGGTCCCGTCCGCGTCGAGGTCTCGCAGCACGCCCGGCTCGCCCCGGCCGTCGGGGCCGCGGCCCTCGTCCTGCAGGACACGCTCGTCCCCCGTTCGTTCAGCACCCGCTTCGTGATCGCCGAAGCGGGACGCCAGTCCCTCGCCCTCGGAGAACCCCAATGACGTTCGTTCCCGCCACGTTCCGTGCGATCCACGACGCGTGGACCCTGACCGCCGTCGACGGCCCCGTGCCCGCCGACGTCGCCGCCGCCCTCGACGCGGGCATCCCCGCCACGGTGCCGGGCGAGGCCCACCTCGACCTCATCGCGGCAGACCTGATCGCCGACCCGTTCGACGGCGACAACGAGTCCGCGCAGCAGTGGATCGGGGACACCGCGTGGCGGTTCTCGACGACGTTCGACTGGTCCCCGGGCGACGCGGCCCGGCACGACCTGGTCGCGTACGGGCTCGACACGGTCGCCACGGTCGAGCTCAACGGCGGCGTCGTCGCCACGACCCAGAACATGCACCGCAGCTACCGCTGGGACGTGCGCGACCTGCTGGTCCCCGGGCCGAACACGCTCACGGTCACGTTCGCGGCCCCGGTACCCGAGGCGCTGGCCCGCGCCGAGCGCGACGGCGCGCTGCCGCGCGTCAACCACCACGAGTACAACCAGCTCCGCAAGATGGCCTGCTCGTTCGGCTGGGACTGGGGCATCGACGTCGCGGGCGCGGGCATCTGGAAGCCGATCGGCCTCGACTCGTGGTCGGGCGTGCGCGTCGCGGCGGTGCGCCCGCTGGTCGCCGTGGTCGCCGGGACGGGCGTGCTGACGGCCCACGTCGAGATCGAGCGCGACGGCACCGCCCCGGCCGCCGAGGTCCCCGTGACCGTCACCGTGAGCCCGCCTGGCGGCGGCGCCCCGGTCGTCGCCACCGGCGTCGTCCCCGGGCACGCGACCACGACGGCGGTGGAGGTCCGGGTCCCCGACGTCGACCTGTGGTGGCCCGTCGGCCACGGCGAGCAGCCGCTGTACGGGGTGCAGGTCACGGCCGGCGCGGACGCCGCCTGGACCGGCCGTGTCGGGTTCCGCACCGTCGAGGTCGACACCGCCGACGACGCCGCCGGCGCGCCCTTCGCGCTCAAGGTCAACGGCGAGCCCGTGCTGGTGCGCGGCGTCAACTGGATCCCCGACCACGCGTTCCTCACCCAGGTGACCCGCGAGCGCTACGCACGCGCGATCGACGACGCGCTCGGCGCGAACGTCAACCTGTTCCGCGTGTGGGGCGGCGGCATCTACGAGAACGACGAGCTCTACGACCTGGCCGACGAGGCCGGCATCCTCATGTGGCAGGACTTCCTGTTCGCGTGCGCCGCCTACGACGAGTCGCCCCAGATGTGGGCCGAGGTCGAGGCCGAGGCGCGCGACAACGTCGCCCGCCTGTCGCCGCACCCGTCGCTCGTCATCTGGAACGGCAACAACGAGAACACGTGGGGCCGCACCGACTGGGGCTGGGGCGGCCTGCTGGGCGGGCGCCGGTGGGGCGACGGCTACTACCGGGCGCTGCTGCCCGCGGTGCTCGAGGAGCTCGACCCGACCCGGTTCTACGGTCCCGCGAGCCCCTACTCGTTCGGCGAGTACCGCCACCCCAACGACGAGCGCTTCGGCACCATGCACGTCTGGGACGTGTGGAACCGCGCCGACTACACCGTCTACCGCGACTACGCGCCGCGGTTCGTCAGCGAGTTCGGCTTCCAGGCCCCGCCCGCGTGGTCCACGCTCACGCGCGTGGTGCACGACGCGCCGCTCGACCCGTTCGGCGTGCAGATGCTCGTCCACCAGAAGGCCAACCTGGGCAACCAGAAGCTCGAGCGAGGCTGGCAGGGTCACCTGCCCGACCCGGCCACCATCGAGGACTGGCACTGGACCACCCAGCTCAACCAGGCCCACGCGATCCGCTTCG
>CBINDH010000265.1:0-4274 GCA_966249365.1 uncultured Xylanimonas sp.
GCGGCGCTCGAGCACCTGCTCGAGCAGCAGTGGGGCTCGCCGCTCCTGAGCAACGCGCCCGAGCTGGCCTCGCAGACGCCGGCCTGAGAAGACGGAGACACACAAGTGACTGAACTGGTCGACTACGCCGACGCCGTCAAGCGCTACGACCCGGTGCTCGGCATCGAGGTCCACGTCGAGCTCGGGACCCGCACCAAGATGTTCTGCGCCGCCGAGGTCTCGTTCGGCGCCGAGCCCAACACGCAGACGACGCCGGTGAGCCTGGGCCTGCCGGGCGCGCTGCCGGTCGTCAACGGCAAGGCCGTCGAGTACGCCATCCGCATCGGCCTGGCGCTGAACTGCCAGATCGCCGAGACGTGCCGGTTCGCGCGGAAGAACTACTTCTACCCGGACGTGCCGAAGAACTTCCAGACGTCGCAGTACGACGAGCCGATCGCCTACGACGGCTGGCTCGACGTCGAGCTCGACGACGGCACGGTGTTCCGGGTGGAGATCGAGCGGGCGCACATGGAGGAGGACGCCGGCAAGAACACGCACGTCGGTGGCGCCACCGGGCGTATCCACGGCGCGGAGTACTCGCTCGTGGACTACAACCGGGCGGGCATCCCGCTGGTGGAGATCGTCACCAAGCCCATCGAGGGCGTGGGCGACCGCGCGCCCGAGGTCGCGCGCGCCTACGTGCAGACGCTGCGTGACATCTTCCGGGCCCTCGACGTGTCCGAGGCGCGGATGGAGCGCGGCAACGTGCGCGCCGACATCAACGTCTCGCTGCGCCCGACGTCGCAGGACAAGCTCGGCACGCGCACCGAGACGAAGAACGTCAACTCGTTCCGCTCGGTCGAGCGCGCGGTGCGTTTCGAGATCTCGCGTCAGGCCGCCATCCTCGACGCCGGCCTCCCGGTCATCCAGGAGACGCGCCACTTCCACGAGGACACCGGCACGACGTCGTCGGGCCGCGTGAAGTCGGACGCCGAGGACTACCGCTACTTCCCCGAGCCGGACCTGGTGCCGGTCGCGCCGAGCCGCGAGTGGGTCGAGGAGATCCGCGCCTCGCTGCCCGAGCTCCCGGGCGCGCGCCGCAAGCGCCTGCATACCGAGTGGGGCTTCGCCGACGCCGAGATGCGCGACGTCGTCAACGCGGGTGCCCTGAACCTCATCGAGGCGACCGTCGCGGCGGGGGCCACGCCGGCCGCGGCGCGCAAGTGGTGGATGGGCGAGCTCGCCAGGTACGCCAACCAGGCGGAGGTCAGCCTCGAGGAGGTGCCGATCACGCCGGCCCAGATCGCCCAGCTGCAGTCGCTCATCGAGGCGGGCCGGATCAACGACAAGCTGGCGCGCCAGGTGCTCGAGGGCGTCCTGGGCGGCGAGGGTGACCCGGAGGCCGTCGTCATCGCGCGTGGGCTCGAGGTCGTGTCGGACGACGGTGCGCTGCTCGAGGCCGTGGACGCCGCCCTGGCGGCGCAGCCCGACGTCGTCGAGAAGGTCCGCGGAGGCAACCTTGGCCCGGTCGGTGCCATCATCGGTGCGGTGATGAAGGCCACCAAGGGGCAAGCGGATGCGAAGCGAGTGCGCGAGCTGGTGCTCGAGCGCATCGGTGCCTGAGGCTGGTCTGCTGGTTGAGCCCCGTCGAGACCCGGGCGGGGCTCGACCAGCAGTGGTTTCGACGGGGCTCTACCAACTGACGGAGTGGAGGACCGGATGACCCGCGGACCGGAGCTGCACGGCCACATGGTGCGGCTGCGCCCCATCGAGGCGCGCGACGCCGAGCGGCTGTGGGAGGCCGTCCAGGACCCGGTAGGCCTGCGCCTGACCGGCACCACGGCGAAGTTCACCCGGGAAGAGGTCGACGAGTGGGCGGCCACCGTCAGCGACCGGCCGGGCCGGTACGACTGGGCGGTGACTTCGGGCGTCGTGCGCGACGGGGTGCCCGTGAGCGACCTGATGCTCGGCGAGATCGTGCTCAACGACATCGACGAGACGGCCCGCTCGGCCAACCTCAGGGTGCAGTTCCTCCCGGACTACCGCGGCCGCGGCTACGGCAGCGAGGCCATCTCGCTGGTGCTGCGGTTCGCGTTCGACGGCGTGCGCGTCGACGGCGAGTTCGAGCCGGGTCTCGGGCTGCACCGTGTGTCGCTCGACGTGCTGAGCATCAACCCGCGGGCCAGGGCGCTGTACGAGACGCTCGGCTTCCGCGAGGAAGGGCGCCTGCGTGACGCGCACCGGGACGGCGACCGCTGGGCCGACGTGCACGTCATGAGCATCCTCGAGGACGAGTTCCGCGTCTCACAGTAAGAGACCGACCGGGGCTGGCCGACGCCGACTTTCTCACACCGCGCGGCGTCACCCCCTTCATGGTGCGAGCATCTTCGGGTGAGCACACCAGACCTGACACGGCCCAGCCCCGCAGATGCGCTCGTCGGTGACCGACGGTTCTTCGGTCACCCGCTGGGTCTCTTCACGCTGTTCGGCACCGAGCTGTGGGAGCGCTTCAGCTACTACGGCATGCGGGCGATCCTCGTCTTCTACATCACCGACACCCTCGCCAACGGCGGGCTCGGTATCGAGGAGTCGATGGGCAACGCCGTCGTGTCGGTCTACGGCACGGCCGTGTACCTGCTGTCGGTGGTGGGCGGGTGGTTCGCCGACCGGCTGATCGGCGCGTACCGCTCGACGTTCCTCGGCGGTGTCATCATCGCCGCGGGTCACGTGTCGCTCGCGATCCCCTCCGCCGCGTTCAGCTGGCTGGGCATCTGCCTGGTGGCGCTCGGGACCGGCTTCCTCAAGCCCAACGTGTCCTCGATGGTCGGCGAGCTCTTCGAGCGGGACGACCCGCGCCGGCAGTCGGCGTTCTCGATCTTCTACATGGGCATCAACATCGGGTCGTTCTTCAGCCCGATCATCGTGGGCTTCGTGCGCAACCACTGGGGCTACCACGCCGGCTTCCTCGTCGCGGCGGTCGGTATGGCGTTCGCGCTGACGTCGTTCGTCGTCGGCCGCAAGCTGCTCGCCGGCGCGGGGGACCAGGTGCCCAACCCGATCCTCCCGGAGGAGCGCCCGAAGATCGTCCGCCTGCTGGTGGGCATCCTCGTCGGCGTCGTGGCCCTCTACCTGATCGTGGCCGCCGTCGACGGCACCTTCGGCCTGCTGGCGATCGTCGACACGCTGAGCTACCTGGCGTTCATCGTGCCGATCCTGTTCTTCATCGTGATGTACCGCTCGCCCAAGGTGACGAGCCCGGAGCGCAGCCGCCTGCTGGCCTACATCCCGCTGTTCGTCGCGGCGATGTTGTTCTTCATGATCTTCGAGCAGGCGGCGACGACCCTGTCGACGTACGCCCGCGACGAGACGGTGCTGTCGTTCCTGTGGTTCGACAACATCGCCCCGGAGACGTTCCAGTCGATCAACCCGCTCGGCATCATCATCCTGTCGCCGGTCTTCGCGTGGCTGTGGCTCAAGACCAAGGACCGCCCCGCGACGCCGTACAAGTTCGCGATCGGTCTCGCGTTCGCCGCGGTGTCGTTCCTGTGGCTCGCGCTCATGTCCGGCATGACGGACGGCAAGACGGCGGCGTGGGTGCTCGGCCTCGTCTACGTCATCCAGACGGTCGGTGAGCTCTTCATCTCGCCCGTGGGCCTCGCGGCCACGACGCTCCTGGCGCCGGCGGCGTTCCGTGGCCAGGCGATGGCGCTGTGGTTCCTCGCGCCCGCCGCGGGGCAGGCCATCACCGCGCAGCTCGTCCAGGTCACGGCCGACGTCGCCCCGACGCCGTTCTTCGGCGGCATCGGTGCGGTGGCGCTCGTGTTCGCGGGCGTCGTCGCGCTGCTCGGGCCGTGGGTGCTGCGCCGGATGCGCTCGGCCGACGCCGTCGAGCACGTGCACACCTCGGGCGACTGAGCCCATAGCAGGCGCCGTCTGCAGTGTCATCCTGCGGACGGCGCCTGACCAGGGGGCGGACGCGACGTAGGGTGCGTGCATGAGCCGCCCCCTGCGTTCCCGTACCTCCACCCACGGCCGCAACATGGCGGGCGCGCGTGCACTCTGGCGCGCCACCGGCATGGGCTCGGAGGACTTCGGCAAGCCGATCATCGCCATCGCGAACTCGTACACCCAGTTCGTCCCCGGCCACGTCCATCTCAAGGACATGGGTGACCTCGTCGCCTCGGCGATCCGCGAGGCCGGCGGCGTCGCGAAGGAGTTCAACACCATCGCCGTCGACGACGGCATCGCGATGGGCCACGCGGGCATGCTCTACTCGCTGCCCAGCCGCGACCTGA
>CBINDH010000266.1:0-4255 GCA_966249365.1 uncultured Xylanimonas sp.
GTGCTCCCGCCCGTGGCCGCGCCGCCCCCGCTGTCCCGACCGCGCGTGCCGTGGGCGGACACGGTCGTCTACGAGGCGCACGTGCGCGGCTTCACGCTGCTGAACGAGGCGCTGCCCGAGGAGCTGCGCGGCACCTACGCGGGCATGGCGCACCCCGCGACGATCGCGTACCTCAAGGACCTGGGCGTCACGACGCTCGAGCTGCTGCCCATCCACGCGAGCGCGTCCGAGCCGCGCCTCGACGCGTACGGCCTGAGCAACTACTGGGGCTACGCGACGCTCGGGTTCTTCGCGCCCGAGCCGCGGCTCGCGACCCGACGCGCGCAGGAGGCCGGCCCCGCGGCGGTGCTCGACGAGGTGCGCGGCATGGTCCACCTCCTGCACCAGGCCGGCATCGAGGTCATCCTCGACGTCGTCTACAACCACACCTGCGAGGGCGGTGACGACCAGCTCCACGTCTCGTGGCGCGGCCTCGACAACACCCTGTACTACCTGCACGACGGGAACACGCCCGCCGCCCTGGCGGACACGACCGGCACGGGCAACACGCTCGACTTCCGCCGCACCCGCGTGGTGCAGATGGCGCTCGACTCGCTGCGGTACTGGGCGCAGGTCGTGGGCGTCGACGGGTTCCGGTTCGACCTGGCCGTGACGCTCGGGCGCGGCTCGTACGGGTTCGTCCCCGACCACCCGTTCCTCGTCGGCCTGCAGACGGACCCGGTGCTCAACAACCTCAAGCTCGTCGCCGAGCCGTGGGACGTCGGCCCCGGCGGGTGGCAGACCGGCAGCTTCCCCGCGCCGATGGCCGAGTGGAACGACCGGTTCCGCGACGCGATGCGCGGGTACTGGCTCGCCTCGCCCGCCGCGGGAGCGCACGGGCGCCCCATGGACGGCGTGCGCGAGCTCACGACCCGACTGTCGGGGTCCGCCGACCTGTTCGGCCGATCCGACCCGCCGCTCATGCGCGGGCCCGTCGCGTCGGTCAACTACATCACCGCGCACGACGGCTTCACCCTCGCCGACCTCGTCGCGTTCGACCACAAGCACAACGGGGCGAACGGCGAGGACAACCGCGACGGCACGACGAACAACCTGTCGTGGAACCACGGCATCGAGGGGCACACGGGCGACGGCGACGACGCGACGACCGAGCCGTGGTCCGCGGTCGTGCCGCTGCGGCGGCGCTCGCAACGCAACCTCATGGCGATGCTGCTGCTCGCCGCGGGCACGCCGATGATCACGGCCGGCGACGAGTTCGGGCGCAGCCAGCAGGGCAACAACAACGCGTACGCGCAGGACAACGAGATCTCGTGGGTGCGCTGGGACCACGACGAGGCGTCGCGCGAGCTGCTCGAGACGACCCGGTTCCTCCTCGCGCTGCGCCGCGACCACCCGGCGCTGCGGGCCGACTCGTTCTTCCTCGGCACCCCGCGGCCGGGCGAGGAGCACGCCGACCTGCTGTGGTTCACCGAGGCGGGCACGCCGATGGACCACGACGCGTGGAACGAGCCCGAGCGCCGCGTCGTGCAGATGCTGCGCCCGGGGCCTGGTCCCGGCGACGCCGACGTGCTGCTCATCGTCAACGGTCGCCTCGACGTGCTCGAGGCGACCCTGCCGCCGCTGCTGCCGGGCGCCGAGCGGTGGGACCGCGTGTGGAGCTCGACGTGGGACACGCCCGCGGAGCCCGAGGGCGAGGAGATGGTCGACGGCGTCACCACGCTGGAGGCCCTGAGCGTCCAGGTCTGGCTCGCATCTGCCGGTTGAGCCCTGTCGAGACCACCCCCGCCGAAACCACCCCCGCCGCACCCTGGTCCGACCCAGCCCGAACCACTACGTTGCGCTCATGAACGCCGACGTCGTCGTCATCGGGGCCGGTCTCGCCGGCCTGGTCACCGCCTGCGAGCTGGCCGACGCGGGCCGCCACGTCATCGTGCTCGACCAGGAGCACGCCGACTCCCTGGGCGGCCAGGCGTGGTGGTCGTTCGGCGGGCTGTTCCTCGTGGGGTCGCCCGAGCAGCGGCGTCTCAAGGTGCGCGACTCCGCCGAGCTCGCGTGGGCGGACTGGCTCGGCTCGGCCGCGTTCGCGCCGGGCGCCGCCGAGGGCAAGGGCCCCGACCGGCACGGCTACGCCTGGGCGCAGCACTTCGTCGAGTTCGCCGCGGGCGGCATGCGCTCGTGGCTGCACGAGATGGGCGTGCGCTGGTTCCCGCTCGTGCAGTGGGCCGAGCGCGGCGGGTACCAGGCGGGCGGGCACGGCAACTCCGTGCCGCGGTTCCACGTCACGTGGGGCACGGGTCCGGCGCTCCTCGCGCCGTTCGTCGCGCGCGCCAAGGCGCACCGCGACGCCGGACGGCTCGAGATCCGCTTCCGGCACCGCGTGACGTCCCTGGTGGTCACCGACGGGCGCGTCACCGGCGTCCGCGCGGAGATACTGGCCGCCGACGACGAGGCGCGGTCGTCGCTGCGGTTCGGGGGCCGGGCGACGCCGTCGTCGCGCGAGGTGGTGGGCGACGTCGAGCTGGGCGCGGACGCCGTCGTCGTCGCCACGGGCGGCATCGGCGCGAACCACGACGCGGCGCGCGAACGCTGGGACCCGCAGGCCGGGGCGCTGCCGACGCGCATGCTGCAGGGCGTGCCGGACTCCACCGACGGGCTCATGCTCGGGCACGCGGCCGAGGCGGGTGCCGCGCTGGTGCACGAGGACCGCATGTGGCACTACCCCGAGGGCATCGCGGACCACTCCCCCGTCTGGACGCGGCACGGGATCCGCATCCTGCCCGGGCCGTCGTCGCTGTGGCTCGACGCCGACGGCGTCCGGCTGCCCTCGCCCCTGTACCCGGGGTTCGACGCGCTCGGGGCGCTGCAGCACGTCACGCGCGGCGGGCACGACCACTCCTGGTTCGTGCTCAACAAGACGATCATGAACACCGAGTTCGCCCTGTCGGGCTCGGAGCAGAACCCCGACCTGACCGGCAAGGACCTGCGGCTGCTGGCCCAGCGCGTGCTGCCCGGGGCCGTAGGTCCGGTGGCGCGGTTCGCCGAGTCGTCCCCCGAGTTCCTGTGGGCAGCGACGCCGGCGGAGCTCGCCGCGAAGATGAACGCGCTGACGGCCGAGACGCCCGGCTCGTCCGGGACGATCGACGCCGACGCGCTCGAGCGACTCATCGCGCAGCGCGACGCCCAGGTCGTCACGGGCCTGGGCAAGGACCCGCAGGTCGTGGCCACGCGCGCGGCGCGCGACTTCTGGGTCGACCGCCGCATCCGCGTCGCCCCGCCGCGCGCGCTGACCGACCCGCAGGACGGCCCGCTGCTCGCCGTGCGCCTGTCGGTGCTGACGCGCAAGACGCTGGGCGGCCTGTGGTGCGACCCGTCGGGCCGGGTGCTGCGCGGTGACGGCGAGGTGCTCGACGGCCTGTGGGCGGTCGGCGAGGCGGCGGGCTTCGGCGGCGGCGGCGTGCACGGCCACCGGGCGCTCGAGGGCACGTTCCTGGGCGGGTGCCTGCACACCGGGCGCGTGACGGGCCGGGCCCTGGCCGGGACGGCGTCCCTGCCGAGCTGAGCGAGCCGATTCGTAGGACGCGCCGCGCCCTGAGCGCGCGTCGCCAATCCTCGGTCGTTAGCGTGGTCCGGGTGACGACGAGCGCCCGCAGACAGCCCCCCGGTGCCCCCACGACGTCGACGGCGTCGGCGCCCACGCCGAGGGCGGCACGCCCCGAGCCGACCTCCCACCACGTGCCCGTCGTCGTCCCGACCCCCGCGCCGCTGCCGGCGCCGCACGTCCCCATCGGCCGCATCCCGGTGCTGGAGGTCTCCCCCGTCGTCGAGGGCGGGCGCTGGCCCGCCAAGGCGACGCCGGGCGAGGTCGTGCCGATCGAGGCGACGGTGTTCCGCGAGGGGCACGACGCCGTCGGCGCGACCGCCGTGCTGATCGACCCGGCCGGCAACGTCCACTCGACCGCCCCGATGCGCGACATCCACCCCGGGCTCGACCGGTTCCAGGGGTTCCTGCAGCCCGACGCCGAGGGCGACTGGACGTTCCGCGTCGAGGCGTGGTCCGACCCGTACGCCACCTGGGCGCACGACGCGGTGATCAAGTTCGAGGCGGGCATCGACCAGGAGCTCATGCTCGCCGAGGGCGTGCTGCTGTTCGAGCGCATCGCCGCCGACGACGCGCAGGCCGCGCGCACCCCGGCCGACGCCAGGACGATCGCGGAGGCCGCCCGCGCCCTGGCCGACGAGAGCCGCCTGCCCGCCG
>CBINDH010000267.1:0-4223 GCA_966249365.1 uncultured Xylanimonas sp.
CGGAACCGCGCTGCAGCCCGTGGTCGACGACGACGGCACCGGCGCGCACCGTGAACCCGCGCGAGCGGACCGACCGCCCGACGCGCCGCGCCTCGTGCGCGAGCGCTGCGGCGAGCGCCAGCGAGTCGGCCCCGCCCGAGCACGCGACGAGCACCAGGTCGCCGGGCGCGAGCCCGGCGAGCGCGCCGCGCACCGCGACCCGCGTCGCGGCGACGGCCGGGTCGACGCGGGCCACGGCTCAGCCGTGCACGCGGCGCACCCAGGCGCGCGCGTCCTCGATCTCGCGGGCCGTGGGGAGGGTCTCGGCGGACGTCCAGACGGCGTTGAGGCCGTCGCGACCGACCTCGGCCTCGACGGCGCGGACGAACGCCGCCCCGTCGCGGTACTGGGCGAGCTTGGCGTCCATGCCGAGCAGGCGGCGCAGCACGACGTCGGCGCGCGGCGCGCCCTCGCCGTCGCGACGCCTCTCGAACCGCTGGCGGATCTGCCGGACGGTCCTGACGACGCGCGGGCCGACGGCGTCCATCATCACGTCGGCGTGCCCTTCGAGCAGGGCCATCACCGCGGTGACCTCGGCGAGCCGGTCCTTCTGCTCCGCGGTGAGCAGCCGCTCGAACGGGGCCGCCGTGCCCGGGTGGAGCACCCCGGTGACGACGTCGGCGACGGTGCGTCCGGCGGTCCCGAGCTTCTCGAGGAACGGCGCCTTGGCGAGGCCGACGGCGGTGCGGGTGATGTCCGCGAGCAGGCCGCCGACGCGGTCGCGCAGGTGCTCTGCGAGCCACGGCGCGGCCGCGAACTGGAGCGCGTGCGTCTGCTCGTGCAGGCACACCCACAGGCGGAAGTCGCGGGGGTTGACCCCCATCGACCGCTCGGCCTGCAGGACGTTGGGGGCGACCAGCAGGAGTCGGCCCGGGGATGCCCCTGCGGCCGCGTCCGTGGAGCCGCCGGGCGCGAGCCGCGCGTACGGGTCGAACTGCCCCAGGACCCGCGGCGCGAGCACCGCGAGCAGTCCGCCGACCTCGAGCGCCCCGCCGAGCCGCGCGGCCTGCGACGTGGGTGCCGCCTCGTCCTCGAGCGCCTCCTCGACCCGGGCCGTCATCGCGGCCATGACCTGGGTGTTGGCGAGCGCCCAGCGAGCGCGGTCGACGACGTGCACGGGCCCCAGGACGGCCGCACCGTCGCGCGCACCGCCGGTGACCCGCGCGACGCCGCCCGCAGGGGTCATGCGCGTGGTGGTCAGCACGTGCTCGACGGCGTCCGAGGCGGCGTCACGGAGGCCGCCGACGAGGTCCGCGAGCTCGCCGCGCGTCGCGCGCGGACCCGGCGGGGCCACGCGGCCGGCGAGCTCGGCGGCCGCGGACCAGTCCACGACGGGTCGCGGTTCGGTGCTCAGCGCCCCACCGTAGCCGCTCACCCAGCGGCGCCGCCGAGCGCCGCGAGCTGCCCCACGAACCGGTCGAAGATCATGCGCGCTCCCACGGTGGCACCCGACTCGACCTCGTCGGCGGCGAGCGAGAACACCAGCAGCCGGTCGTCGGCGGTGACGACGGTGCCGGCGAGCCCCACGATGTTGGGCAGCGATCCCGTCTTGGCGCGCACGTACCCCCGCGCCGGGTTGTCCTCCCCGAAGCGGGAGGCGAGCGTGCCGCTCAGCGCGCCGACGGGCAGGCCGACCATGACGTCGCGGAGTGCGGCGTGCTCCGGGTCCGTGGTCAGGCGGAGCACGGCGACGAGCTGGCGGGGTGTGAGCAGCGAGCCGCGGCCGAGCCCCGAGCAGTCCATGAGCACCGCGCCGTCGAGGTCCACGCCCAGGCCCCGGACGACGGCGAGCACGGCCTGCGTGGCCCCCTCGTTCGAGCCGGGCCTGCCGCTCGAGATCGCGACGAGGCGGCCGAGCACCTCCGTGATCGTGTTGTCGGAGTGCTGCATCGCCCAGGCCGAGACCTCCCGGACCGGGGCCGAGCTCACGGTGCCGAGCACACGGGCGTCCGAGCCCGCCTTCGATCGCGCGAGGTCGCCGGACACGGTGATGCCCTCGGCCTCGAGCGCCGCGACGAACACCTCCGCCGTCGCCTTCGCCGGGTCGGGGGCACGCGGCCCCCAGCTCCCCTCGCTGAGCATCGCGACGTTGATCGCCATCGACGCGACCGGTGCGACGAAGCCCATCTCTGCCTCGCGCGCGGGCACCGCCGGGGCGACCACCGGGCCGGAGAACAGCGCGTCGTCGAACGCGAGGGGGACCGTCGTCCTGCCGCTCACCCTCAGGGCACCCGCGACCTGGGCCGCAAGGTCGGCGAGGCCGGCCCGGCCGTTGACGGCGTTCGGGTCGCCCGCCCCGGCGGCGAGCAGCATGTCGCCGCCGCCCACCAGGACGAGGCGCTCGCCGTCGAGCAGCACCCGGGTGTCGAGCGTGGTGTCCGGGCCGAGCTCGGTCAGCGCGGCGACCGCGGTGAGGACCTTCTGCGTCGACGCCGGGGCGAACGGGACGTCGCCCGACGTGTCGCCGAGCACGTCACCCGTCACCGCGTCGGCGACGTGGATGCCGAGCCGCGGGCCGAGCCGCTCGTCCTCCTCGAGGGCTCGCACGAGCGCACCGACGTCGGCGGCCGAAGGCACGGGCGCGTCCTCGGCCAGCGGCGCGAGGACGGGCGCGGGCTCGGGGCCCGCGACGGCGCCCGGCGGCGACGGGAACGGCGCGGGCTTCGGGTGCGGCGGCGCGAGCGTGAGCATGCCGGGCACGACGTCGTACGCGTCCGCGACCAGGTACCCGCCCAGCAGCGCGACCACGGTGAACCCCGCGGCGCCAGCCTGCAGCCGCCAGCCCATTCGCCGCCTCCTCACCGCGCCGTGGAGCGCCCGTCGCCGATGCTTTCCCGCAGGGTGGACCACCTCCGCGTGACCCAGATGCATCCTGGCACGTCGGGCGCGGCACCCGGGCGTCCTGGCCGCCCGTGGCGCCCATGGCAGACTTGTCCCCGCGTACGCAGTCCCGGATCAGGAGGAACGGTGGAGTTCGACGTCACGATCGAGATCCCGAAGGGGCAGCGGAACAAGTACGAGGTCGACCACGAGACCGGTCGGATCCGTCTGGACCGCATGCTGTTCACGTCGACCCGCTACCCGGACGACTACGGCTTCATCGAGGGCACCCTCGGTGAGGACGGCGACCCGCTCGACGCCATGGTGCTGCTCGAGGAGCCGACGTTCCCCGGGTGCCTGATCCGCTGCCGCGCGCTGGGCATGTTCCGCATGCGCGACGAGGCCGGCGGCGACGACAAGGTGCTGTGCGTGCCGCTCGGCGACCAGCGCGCCGCGTGGCGCCAGGACATCGACGACGTCTCGGACTTCCACCGCCTCGAGATCCAGCACTTCTTCGAGGTCTACAAGGACCTCGAGCCGGGCAAGTCGGTCGAGGGCGCCCACTGGGTCGGCCGCGCCGAGGCCGAGGCCGAGATCGAGCGCTCGTTCGAGCGGGCGCGCAACGCGGGCTACCACCACTGAGAACCCTGTCTGCTGGTTGAGCCCGCGTTACCGTGTGGCGCATGCTGGCAGCCGTCATCCATGGCGCGCGTGACGTGCGCGCCGAAGAGCGTCCCGACCCCGTCCTGCGCACCCCCGACGACGCCGTGCTCCGGGTCGTCGCCGCGTGCGTGTGCGGGTCCGACCTGTGGCCGTACCGCGGCGTCACACCGACCGAGCGCCCGCACCCCATCGGGCACGAGATGGTCGGCGTCGTCGAACAGCTCGGCGCGAACGTCACGTCGGCCAAGGTCGGCGACTTCGTCGTCGTGCCCTTCTCGCTGTCGTGCGGCGAGTGCCAGTCGTGCCGGGCCGGGTTCCCCGCCGCGTGCGACCAGGTCACGTTCTTCGGGTCCACCGACCGCCAGGGCCACCCGGTCGACGGAGCCCAGGGCGAGAAGGTGCGCATCCCGCTCGCGCAGCACTCGCTGTTCCCGGTCGGGCTGAGCGAGCAGGAGGCCCTGGAGCGGGGTCTCGTCCCGCACCTGCTCGCGCTCGCGGACGTCATGTCGACGGGCATGCACGCGGCCACGGCCGCGCATGTCGGGCCCGACGACGTCGTCGCCGTCGTCGGGGACGGTGCCGTGGGACTGTCTGCGGTCATCGCCGCCCGGTTGCGCGGCGCGCGGCGCGTCATCGCGATGAGCCGCCACGCGGACCGCGCCGCGCTGGCCGTCAGGTTCGGCGCGACCGACGTCGTCGCC
>CBINDH010000268.1:0-4201 GCA_966249365.1 uncultured Xylanimonas sp.
CCGCTGGCCGAGCGCCTCATCACGTTCGCGAAGCGCGGCGACCTGCACGCCCGCCGTCGCGTGCTGACGGTCGTCCGTGACAAGGGTGTCGTGCACACGCTCTTCACCGAGATCGCCCCGGCCGTTGCCGAGCGCAACGGTGGCTACACGCGCGTCACCAAGATCGGCAACCGCAAGGGCGACAACGCCCCCATGGCCGTGATCGAGCTCGTGACCGAGCCCGTCAGCCCGAAGCAGGCCGTCGTCAAGGAGGCCGAGAAGGCCACCGCCAAGGCTGCCCCGAAGAAGGCCGCGTCGAAGAAGGCCGCCCCCAAGGCCGAGGAGCCCGTGGTCGAGGAGACCGTCGAGGCCCCGGTCGAGGCCGAGGCCACCGAGGTCGTCGAGGCTGCCGCCGAGGAGACCAAGGCCGAGGAGACCAAGGAGGCCTGAGCCTTCCCGTCGTCGCGCCAGCAGAGGCCCCGCACCGTCATCGGTGCGGGGCCTCTCGCGTCGCGGGCGGGCCCGGCGGGGCGGTGCGCGCCCGGATCGGCTCTGCCACAGTGGAGGAATGCAGCGATCCAGGGTCGACGTGCCGGTGCTGTTCGTCCACGGGGTGCGGACGTCGCGCACCATGTGGCGGGCCCAGCTCGAGGCGCTCGACGCGGCCGGGATCCGGGCCGTCGCGGTCGATCTGCCGGGTCACGGCCTGCGCCGCGACGAGCCGTTCACGCTCGACGGCGCGGTCGGCGTCGTCCGTGAGGCGGTCGACGCCCTGGGCGGGCGCGCGATCGTCGTCGGGCTGTCGCTCGGGGGCTACGTGGCGATCGAGCACCGGGCGCGGCATCCCGAGCAGTCGCACGGGCTCGTGGCTGCCGGCTGCTGCACACCGACACGCACCCGGGTCCGGGACGCGTGGGTGCTCGCCGCCCGGGTGCTCGGGTCGAGCCCCGACCACGGTGTGTGGCTCAACCAGCGCCTGGTCGACCTCATGCTCGACGACGTCGCCGCCCGTGACATCGCCGCCGGCGGGTTCTCGCTCGACGTCATGACCGACGTGCTGCGCGAGGTGGCCAAGATCGACACCCTCACCGCGCTGACGCAGGCCACGAGCCCCGTGTGGGTCGTCAACGGCCGATGGGACCACTTCCGGGGCGGGGAGCGCCGGACGGTCGCCGCGGCCCGGGCGAGCGGGGCGCCGACGCGGCTGGTCGTCGTGCCGCACGCCCGGCACCTGGTGAGCCTGGACGCGCCGGTGGCGTTCGCGCGGGTCGTGCTGGAGGCGGTCGCCGAGGTGCGTGCCGTGCTGAGCAGCGGCGCGCACGCGATCGCGCGGGGCCGCCGGTCGTCGGTGAGCCCTGCGCGCTGACGACGTCAGCCCCAGGTCTCCCCTGGCAGCTCCCAGGCGCGCGCCCCGCCCACCAGGGCGGCCGAGTTCGGCACGACGACGACGTCGTCGCCCAGGCGTGCCAGCGCCGTCGGCGTGATGCGCCGCGAGTTGCCGCCGCCGAGGTAGAGCCGGTCCCACCAGAACACGGGCCGGAGACCTTCGACGAGCGCCAGGACCCGGCGCGACCACAGGCCGTCGCCGAGCCGGCGGCGCTCCGGCTCGCCGATGTACTCGTCGTAGGTCGCGAAGCGCCGGAACGGTGCGTGCGACAGCTCGAGGTGCGGTGCGAGCCGTCCGCCGTCGAACAGCGCCGAGCCCAGGCCGGTGCCGAGCGTGAGCACGAGCTCGAAGCCGGTGCCGGCGATCACGCCGGCGCCATGCACCTCCGCGTCGTTGAGCACCATCGCGGGCACGCCGAGCCGCCCGGAGACGGCGGCGCGCATGTCGAAGCTCGCCCACGCGGCCTGCAGGGCGGGGTCGAGCCGGGACCGCGGCCCGGACCGGGTGATGTAGTGCGGCGTGTGCACGACGACGCCGTGCCGGATCATGCCGGGCATCCCGACCGTGACGCGCTGCGCGGAGGGCAGGCCCGCGGCGATGTCGGCGATGGTGTCGACCAGCCGGGTCGGGGGGAGCGGGTAGGGGGTCGGCACGCGGACGGGCGCGGCGTGGGCGGTGCCGCCCGCGTCGAGCACGGCCGCCTTGATGCCGCCGCCGCCGCAGTCGACGGCGAGGGTGAGCGTCTCTGACACGCCCTCATCATCGCCGAGCCTCGTCCCGGACGGCGTCCCGGGGCGCTGTCCGGCTCGCCCGTCGCGTCGGTGAGAATGGCCCGGTGAACGACGTGGAGACCGTGCGGGTCCGGCTCGACCTCGCGTACGACGGCACGCACTTCGCCGGCTGGGCGCGTCAGCCCGCGCTGCGGACCGTGCAGGGAGCGCTCGAGGAGGGTCTCGAGCGGATCCTGCGCACGGAGGCCCTCGGCCTGCCCGCGCCGCGCCTGACGGTCGCGGGTCGCACCGACGCCGGTGTGCACGCCCGCGGCCAGGTCGCGCACGTCGACGTCCCCGCGGCGCGCTGGGAGACGCTGCCCGGTCGCTCCGACCGCGAGCCGGGCGAGTCGCTGGTCGCACGGCTCGCCGGGGTGCTGCCTCCCGACGTCGTCGTCCGCCGCGCCGCGCTCGCCCCCGCGGGTTTCGACGCGCGCTTCAGCGCGCTGTACCGCCGCTACGCGTTCCGCATCGCCGACGACGCGGCCCTGCGCGACCCGCTGCGGCGCGCCCACGTGCTGTGGCACCGGCGACCGCTGGACGTCGACGCCATGCACGAGGCCGTCCAGCCGTTGCGTGGCGTGCGCGACTTCGCCGCGTACTGCAAGCCGAGGCCCGGCGCGACGACGATCCGCGAGCTCAAGGAGCTGGACTGGACGCGGCCCACGGACGGGCCGGACGCGGGCCTGGTCGTCGCGCGCGTCGTCGCGGACGCGTTCTGCCACAACATGGTGCGGGCGCTCGTGGGGGCGTCGGTCGCCGTGGGTGAGGGGCGCAAGCCCGTCGGGTGGCCCGCCGAGGTGCTGGCGTCGAAGCGCCGCGAGCTCAACGCCGCGGTGGTCCCTCCGCACGGGCTCACCCTCGAGGAGGTCGTCTACCCCGCCGACGAGGACCTCGCGGCGCGCGCCGACCGGGTCCGGGCACTGCGCATGGACGAGGACGTCACTGCCGGTTGAGCCCCGTCGAGACCAGAGCCCCGTCGATGCGGGAGCCCTGTCGACGCTGCCCTACGGCTGCTCCGTCCAGTGCATCGCGGCTTCCTCCGCCGTCGCGCCCGCGCCGTCGACCCCCGCGTCCTGGCCGTACAGGTCGTTCGAGCGGGTGTGGCCCTCGGTGTCGGGGTCGGCGTCGTCGTCGGCCACCAGGCGGCCGGCGCGGGTGTCGTCGCGGGGATGCTGCCTCTCCGACTCCCACCAGTCCGGCTCCTCGGCGGCGAGGCGTGCGTCGAGGGGCTCGTCGTGGGACTGCTCCCACTCCGTGACGCCCCAGCGGCGCGAGGGGCGCTCCGGCGGGGAGAACCCCTCGTCGAGCGGGTCGAACGGCCCGCGGTCGAACAAGGTGTCGTCGGCGGACAGCTGGTCGCTGTCGCCCTCGGCCCCGGACAGGGGATCCGGGGCGGTACCAGGTGTCTGCTCGCTCATGACCCCACGATCCTCCCGGGCGGCACGCTCCGCAGCACGAGAGCTCACGGTGCGGCTGTGATCTGCGACGATCCAGATACGACAAGCTCGGCGCCCCGCGCGCGCACGGGTCACGGGGGGACTAACGTCGGCCCCAGAGGCGCCGTCCGTGCGCGCCCACGAACCCCTGGAGTCTCACCATGGCCGGATTGGACGACCTGCTCAAAGCCCTCCCGCTGGACCAGATCGCCGGAAAGCTCGGCGTCGACGCCGGCACCGCGCAGTCGGCGATCGGCGGCCTGCTCCCGGCGATCCTCGGCGGCCTGAATGCCAACGCAGAGGAACCGCAGGGCGCTGCCTAGATCCAGGAGGCACTCTCGCAGCACAGACCGCAGCTCGTCGAGGGAGGCGTCAACCTAGTCGAGGGCGACGACAACGACGGTGAGAAGATCGCCGGCCACATCTTCGGCGACAAGAAGGACGCCGTCGTGGCGAAGGTCGCGGAGTCGACCGGCCAGGAGGCCGGCCTGCTCGGCAAGCTGCTCCCGACGCTCGCGCCGATCGCGATGTCGTACATCGCCAAGCAGATGTCGGGCGGCGGCCAGCAGCTGGCCGCGCCGCAGGCCGCGCAGGCGTCCGGCGGCGGCCTGGACATCGGCAACCTG
>CBINDH010000269.1:0-4184 GCA_966249365.1 uncultured Xylanimonas sp.
CGACCGTCACCGAGACCATGACCGGGACCCGGCGGCCCACCGACGCGAACGCGTCGTGCGCGGCCGTGACCGCGGCCTTGGCCTGGAGCAGGTCCTGCGACGTCTCAATGAGCAGCGCGTCGGCGCCGCCCTCGAGCAGGCCCGCGGCCTGCTCCGCGAACGTCGCGCGCAGGTGGGCGTAGGTGGTGTGGCCCAGCGACGGCAGCTTGGTGCCCGGGCCCATCGAGCCCAGCACCCAGCGGGGGTGGTCATCGGTGGCGTACGCGTCGGCCCGCGACCGGGCGATCGCCGCGCCCGCGCGGGCCAGCTCGCGGATGCGGTCGTCGATGCCGTAGTCGCTCAGGTTCGACCAGTTCGCGCCGAACGTGTTCGTCTCGATCGCGTCGACGCCCGCGTCCAGGTAGGCGTCGTGGACGGCGGCGATGATGTCGGGGCGCGAGACGTTGAGCACCTCGTTGCAGCCCTCGTGACCCTCGTAGTCCTCCAGGGTGGGCTCCTGCGCCTGGATCATCGTGCCCATCGCGCCGTCGCCGACGACGACGCGGGAACGCACCGCCTCGAGAAGAGCAGCGGCACGGGCGTCGGCGGGGGAGGCGTCCAGGATGGTCACGCATGGAAGCGTAAGTCGGCCAGGGGGCTCGCGGGGCGGGCGTCTCGCAAGGCGTGCGCCGCGGGAGATGACGGCGTGCTGTGATCGGTTTGACGGCACCAGTTCGCCCGCGAGTATTCAGGTAAGGCTTTCCTCAGCGGTAGCGTCCTGAATCGTGGAACTGAGACTGTGCCTCGAGGGCACGTCGGTGGAGGTCGGCTGGGTCGACCTCGACGACGACTCGCGCGCCCGCCTGCGCGAGATCGGCATCCGGGAAGGCGCGGTCGTCCACGTCGTCCACTGCGGCGCCTTCGGCAACCGCGTCGTCGCCGTCGGGTCCGACCGCATCGCGCTCGACGGCCGCACCTGCTCCTGCATCGGCGTCACGCCCCTCGACCGGGCCCTCGTGCACGCATGAGCTGCCATCAGTCCGCACCCGGCGTCGCCGTCGCGGCCGGGACGCCGACCGTCGCGCTCGTCGGCAACCCCAACTGCGGCAAGTCGACGCTCTTCAACATGCTCACCGGCGCACGCCAGACCGTGATGAACGCCCCCGGCACGACCGTCGAGCTCCAGAGGGGCCACTGGCGCCGCGGCGACGAGCGCATCGCCGTCGTCGACCTGCCCGGCACCTACTCGCTCGTGCCGCGCTCGCCCGACGAGCAGGTCGCCGCCGACTACGTCACCGGTGCCGCCGGCTCGGCGCTCGGCCGCCCGAACCTCGCCGTCGTCGTGCTCGACGCGGCCGCGCTCGCCCGCTCCCTCTACCTGCTCGCGCAGGTCCTCGAGACGGGCACGCCCGTCGTGGTCGCGGTCTCCATGCTCGACGTCGCCTCGACGCGCGGCACCCGGCCGGACCTCGACGCCCTCGCCGCCGCAGCGGGCGTACGCGTCGTGGCGCTCGACCCGCGGACGGGCAACGGGATCGACGCGCTCGCCACCGCGGTGACCGCGCGGCTCGCGGAGACGTGCCGCTGCGCGGGCTGCAGCGGGGACTGCGCGTGCGGCAGCCACGATCCACGCGTCAGCCGCGACGACGACGAGCGGTTCGCCTGGACGGAACGCGTGCTCGCGGCCGCCGTGCCGGCCCCGCCGGCCGTGCCCGTGCGCTCCGTGTCGGACCGCGTCGACCGCGTGCTGCTGCACCCCGTCCTCGGCGTGCCCGTGTTCCTCGCGGTCATGTGGGCCGTCTTCCAGCTGACGACGGTGGTCGCCTCGCCGCTCGTCGGCGGGATCGGCGCGTTCTTCGACGGGCCGCTCGCCTCGTGGCTGCGCGGGGCCGTGCCCGGGCCGGCGTGGGTGTCCGGCCTCGTCGTCGACGGCGTGCTCTCGGGCGTGGGGACGGTGCTGTCGTTCGTGCCGCTGCTCGCCCTGGTGTTCGTCGCGATCGCGGTGCTCGAGGACTCCGGCTACCTCGCCCGCGCGGCCTTCGTGGCCGACCGCGCGCTGCGGGCCATCGGCCTCGACGGCCGCGCGATGGTCCCGCTCGTCATCGGCTTCGGGTGCAACGTCCCCGCGATGGTGGCGACGCGCACCATGCCCGACGCGCGCCGCCGCCTCCTGACGGGCCTGCTCATCCCGCTGACGTCGTGTCCCGCCCGCCTGACGGTGTACGTGCTGGTGGCGGGCACGTTCTTCCCGAGCTACGCGGGCACGGTCGTGTTCGGGCTGTACGTCGTCTCCGGGCTGCTCGTCATCCTGGGCGGCTACGCGCTCCGCATGACGGCGTTCCGCGACCTGCGCCAGACGCGGCCGCTCGTGCTCGCGCTGCCCGCGTACCACGCACCGAGCCTCAAGGCCCTGCTGCTGTCCACGTGGGCCCGCGTGCTCGCGTTCGTGCGCGGGGCCGGCGGGATCATCGCCGGCACCCTCGTGGTCGTGTGGGTGCTGAGCGCCGTGCCCGTCGCGGGCGGGCACCAGGTCGCCGACGTGCCCGTGCACGACTCCCTCTACGGCCGCGTCGCCGACGGCGTCGCCCCCGTGCTCGCCCCCGCCGGCCTCGACGACTGGCGAATCGCCTCGGCGCTCACCACGGGGTTCGTCGCCAAGGAGGTCGTCGTCGGCGCGCTCGCGCAGTCGTTCTCGATCGACGACGGCGACGCCGCCGCGACGTCGCCCGACGGCGCCCTCGGGGACAAGCTCCGCGCGACCCTCGACGCGTCGTCCGGCGGGTACCCGACGGCCGCGGCGCTGGCGTTCCTCATCTTCGTGCTCGCCTACACGCCGTGCCTCGCGACGGTCGCCGAGCAGAAGCGCGTCTTCGGCGCGAGATGGGCCGTGAGCGCGGTCGGCGTGCAGCTCGTGCTCGCGTGGCTCATGGCCGTCGGCGTCTTCCAGCTCGGGCGGCTGCTCTCGTGAGCGCGCGGGGGACGGTGCGATGAGCGTCCTGGCCGACGTGCTGGACGCCGTCAAGAGCGGCGTGCCCGGCGAGCGCGTGGCGTCCTACCTCGGCGTGGATCCCGGGCTGGCCGAGCTCGCGCTCGACCACTGGGTGCGGCTCGGCATCGTGACGCCGTCGGGCGACCTGCAGCTCGGCTGCACCGCCTGCCCCGGGCTGAACGGCGGCGAGCGCGTCGAGCGCGCCCCGAGCTGCGCGGGATGCCCCTTCTCCCGCTGAGCGCGGTGCTCTAGCCTCGGGCGGGTGACCGACGACGTTCACGCCCCTACGGGCGACCCCGGCCTCGGGCCGGGCCACGATCCTGAGCCCGTCCCGAACCCCGGCGGGGCGTTCTCGCCGGAGCTGCTCGACCCCGTCAGGAGCCGTGTCGAGCGCTGGCTCCCCACGCGGGCGTCGCGCGCATGGTTCACCCTCTTCCTCTTCGTCGCCCTGGCGCACCTCGTCTCGCACCTGGTGTTCGGCGACTTCGGCGGCGTCGTCGCGAACGTCTCCCAGTGGCTGCTCATGCCGCTCCTCGCCGCGACGCTGTGGAACGCGGCTCCCTTGCCGCGGCCGCGCATCGTCCAGCTCACCGTCGTCGCGCTGCTGTGCTCGTGGGCGGGGGACACGGTGCCGGACTTCGTGCCCGGCGGGGCCGCGTTCTTCGTGATGATGGCGCTGTTCCTGTGCGCCCAGGTCGTCTACGTCGCGGCGTTCGCCCCGGACCGCGAGCGCAGCGTGCTGCGCCGACGCCGCGGCGTCCTCGTCGCCTACGCGATCGTGTACGCGGCCGTGGTCGTGACGGTCGCGGCGGTCCTGCTCCCGATGGGCTGGCAGGCGGTGCCGTTCGTCGTCGGCATCGCGGTCTACGGGGCGGTGCTCGTGGCGATGGCGGTGCTCGCGACGGGGGTGGACCGCCTCGCCGGCGTCGGCGGGGCGCTGTTCCTGGTGTCGGACGGGCTCATCGGGCTCGCGCAGGCGGTGCCCGCGACGTACACCGCGCTGCCGCCCGGGGTGCACGGCTTCCTGGTGATGCTCACGTACATCGCCGCGCAGACCCTGCTGGCCGCCGGCGTGCGACGGCGTGCTGTCGGGGGCCAGGTCTAGCGTGGCTGACATGGACATCGTGCTGATCCCAGGATTCTGGCTCGACGCGTCCGCATGGGACGACGTCGTACCGGCCCTCGTCGATCAGACGACGTTGGCGTATGCCCTGCA
>CBINDH010000270.1:0-4156 GCA_966249365.1 uncultured Xylanimonas sp.
CCGTCCCCGCGACCACACCCGACGGCACCGACGGCGCCTGCGTGTCCTCCGGCGGGTCGGTCGGGGTGCCGGGGTCCGGACGGCTGTCAGCCTCGGTGATGACCGGGTACGCGTTGGCCACCAGCATCGTGAACTGGTCCGCGAACCACTGGCCCGAGAGCGGAGCGCCGGCGAGCGCGCCGGTGTAGTTGCCGCCGAGCGCGGACGACGAGTACGTCGGGTCGCACATGCGGTCGAGGCGCTTGCCCTGGTCGTTCGGGATCTCGGTCGACGCACCGTCCGACTCACCCGGGGGCTTGACCCAGACGAACGCGTCGATGTGCGGGTAGGCGGACGGAGCGGCCTGCGGACGCTCGCCGATGCCGGCGCCGTCCGGGTTGCACCAGGCGCCGCGGTGGGTGCGACGGTCGACGCGCGACTCGTTGACGTACGTGTCGAGGCTGGTGCTCGTCGAGGCGGCGGTGGGACGGTTCGGGCCACCCCAGCCGTTGCGCGAGGTGTCGACCAGCATGCCGATGGTCGACGGGAAGCCGGCAGCGACGAGCTTGGTCTTCATCATGGCCGTGAAGTCGGCCTCGTCGAAGTACGAGTTCCACTCGTAGAACTTCGCCGACCTGACCGGCTGGCCGCCGACCGACAGGTCGGGGTTGGTCAGGAACGGCTCGACGAGCGGCGTCGTGTTGGCGGTGTCGGTGATGAAGCCGTCGATCGAGGCGAAGCCCGCGACCGTCGACCTGGCGACCTCGGCCATGAGCTGCGCCGAGGGGCCCGAGTTCGAGTCCCAGCCGAGCCAGCCCGAGTGGGCCAGGTCGACGTAGTTGTAGACGTTGGGGATCGCGTGGAGCTTGTCGAGCGCGTACTTCACGCCGGCGCGGTAGTAGGGGCCGGCCTGGGCGCAGGCGGCCTCCGAGGCGTTCGTCGTCAGGTTCGGCAGCGAGTCGGGCTCGATCGTGGCCACGATGCGCAGGTCCGCGTACTTCGGGTCGCTGAACAGCGCCGCGATCGGGTCGATGTACTCGGTCTTGTACCGCGCGAGGCCTTCGTCGGTCGCGGGGAGCTCGCCGTTCGACGCGAGCGCGTGGCAGTCGCGGCCCGGCAGGTCGTAGATGACGACGTTGAAGACGAGCGGCCCGCTGCCCTTCTGGGCGACGGCGTTGTCCAGGTGGTACTTCAGGCCGTTGCCGTCGGCGTTGCCGGTGATGGCGCTGATGCGGTCCATCCAGACGGCGGTCGGCTGGTTCGCGATCCAGCGCATCTTCTGGGCGAGGCCCGGGTCGGACTGCTTGTCCGCCTCCGCCTCGACGGCCGCCTTCCACTGCGGGTTGACGTACTGGGTCGCCCCGAGGAAGGGGTTGTCGACGTGTGCCTCGGCTGCCGCGGTGCCGGCCGTGATGAACGAGAGCGGCGCGACGAGGGCCAGGGCCGCCGCAGAGGTTGCGATGGCGCGTCCTCGGTGCCGTCGTGTGGACGGCGCAACCTTGCGCCGTGTCCAGGCTGATCGCACAGGATCCTCCAGTGTCTGAGGAGCCCGGGCGCTGTCCGCAGCGACGCGTGGGCGCTTCCGGGCGTCGGCACCGTCGGCGCCGACGGCCTTCAACCTGGCAACACGTGTCGGCGGGGAGAAGTCCGCGAAACGTTTAGGCCGGCACGGGTGCCGTGGAGCCGCGGATCACGAGGCGCGCGGCGACGGTGGGTGCGTCGTCGCACGCGTCGTCGGCGGGCTCGGAGCCGAGCAGGGGGCGGACGACCGCTGCGGCGGCCGCGCCGAGGTCCGTCCACGATCGCGCGACCGCGGTGATCGGCGGGTGCACGAGCCGGCACGCGGGCGAGTCCTCCAGGACCAGGACGGACAGGTCCCAGGGAACCGTGAGGCTGCGCTGCCGCGCGGCCTCGAGCACCGCGAGGAGCGCGACGTCCCCGTCGGCGGCGACGGCGGTGGGCCGGTGCTGGGTGGCCAGGAGGCGCGCGGCCCGCGCGGACGCGTCCTCCGCGGTCCGGTAGACGACCTCCTCGACGATGGCCGGTCCGCCGCCGTCGGTGCTCGCGAGGGCCTCGACGAGCGTGCGTGCCGGCTCCTCCTGGCCCTCCTGCACCAGGATCGCGACGCGCGTGGGCCCGAGCTCGCGCAGGTAGCGGGCCGCGCGCTCCTCCGCGTCGCCGGAGAACCAGACGTTCGCCGTCACGGAGCCGGACGGCGGGGCCAGGGGGCTGCCGGCCTGCGGTGGGGCGAGCGGCACCAGGGGGACGCCGTGGTCGGCGACGACGCGGGTGCGCGGGTCGTCCCGGTCGAGGCCCGCGACGACGAACGCCGCGTGCCGCCGCTCGGTCCACGCGTGCTCGAGGTCGCGAGCGGCCGCGTCTCGGTCCGTGGCCACGTGGACGACGACGTCGGTGGCCGGGGCGAGCTCGCCGTCGTCGAGCGCGGACCGGAGCCCGAGCGCGACGGCGGTGGTCCTGGCCGCGGCCCCCGGACCGACCGCCTGGACCGACACGCTCCGCGGCGTCGACCGCAGCGACCGCGCTGCGGCGGAGGGGCGCCATCCCAGGTCAGCCGCGGTGCGCAGCACCTGCCGGCGCGTGCGGTCCGACACCCCGGGGCGGCCGTTGAGGGCGTAGGAGACGACGGCGATCGAGACACCGGCGGCTCGGGCCACGTCGGTGATCGTGATGCGCCGGGAGCCGGCTGCGGCGGCGGCTCCCATCCGGCTGGTGTTGGTCACGCCGCCCCACTGTGCACGGATTCGGTGCAGAATGCACCCCCGAGAAACGTTTTCGGTACTCGATGGCGAGGACGGTGGACGGATGACGGCGGTCGGCGTGCAGGGGAGTGCTCCTTCCGGCGGGACCAGGACGATCGGCGTTGCCAGCCCCGTTCTCGGCGGGTACTACTTCGGCCGCGTCCTGGCCGGTGCGGCGCGGGTGCTGCACGCCGGACGGCACCGCGTGGTGGCCGTGCAGACCTACCCGGCGGACCTCGACCGGGCGGAGTTCCCGATGGCGCCACGACGGCGCACCCTCGTCGGCCTGGACGGGTTCGACGGGCTCATCGTGGTGACGACCGCCCTCGACGCCGCCGTGATCCGGCGCATCGACTCCGAGGGCATGCCCATGGTCCTCATCGGCGTCGGACCGGTCGAGGGCGTCACCGCGCCACGGCTCGGCCCGGACAACGCCGGCGGGGTGCGGGCCGCCATCGACCACCTCGTCGCGCACGGGCACCGCCGGATCGGGTTCCTGGGGAACACCAACCAGACCGACACCCACGAACGTCTCGTCGCCTACCGCGAGGCGCTGCTCGCGCACGGCATCGAACCCTCCACCGACTGGCTCTACCGCACGCGGGACAATCAGGAGGCGGGCGCGGAGTCCGTGGCGCGGCGGCTCGTGGAGCGCGACGGCGGGCTGCTCGTCACGACCGCCACGCTCGCCGCCACCGACCGCAACGCGGTGGGCTTCATGCGCGGGCTGCGCGCCGAAGGGCTGCGCCTGCCCGACGCGCAGGCCGTGATCGGCTTCGACCACTCCGACCTCGGCGCGCGCATCCGGCCGCGCCTGTCGAGCGTGGACCTGATGCACGACACGGTGGGCGAGCGCGCGGCCCAGACCCTGCTGGCGATGCTGCGCGGCGAGGAGGCCACGGGCGAGCACCGCCTGGGCCGGTCCACGCTCGTGCTGCGCGAGTCGTGCGGGTGCGACGCGGGCGCGCGCGGGCAGGCGGTCGGTGGGACGCCGGCCGACGTCCCCGTCACCGTGGGACGCGGCGGGCGGACCGAGGGGGCCCGCAGGGCTGCGGCCGTGCCGTCGGCCGAGGCGGAGTCCGCCGGGCAGGCCGAGCTGAAGCTCGACGGCGTCGCGGCGGTCGTCCTCGGGCACGAGCACGGTCGCGAGCCGTGGATCGCCGCCATCCGACGGCTCCTCGCGGCCGCCGCGGAGCAGGGCCTGCGCGCGCCGGCACCGGCGCTGCGGGCGCTCGCCGACGCCACCGCGAGGCTCCGGCCCGCGCCGGACGCGCTCGAGCAGCTCGTCCCCGCCGTGCACGCCGAGGCCGCGGCGGCCGCTCGGCGTCGTCGCAGGCCGGGTCCCTTCGCGTCGGGGTCGCCCGGGACCGCGGCGGCGCGTCGTGCCGCGCTCGACGCGACCCTGCGGGACATCGTCG
>CBINDH010000271.1:0-4154 GCA_966249365.1 uncultured Xylanimonas sp.
GCGGAGATGGCGTGCTCACCGGAACGGCCCCCGAACAACAGGGCGACACGGGTCTTGCGGGCGGGGGCGGGCTGCTCGGACATCGGCCCCGACATTACCGGACCGCTCCGCACGCTCTGGCGGACCCACGGCGGCGAGACCCGTGGCGGTGATAGGAAGGCCTCATGTCGAAGCGCATCCTGGACGACGCACTGCTCGAGACGATCCGCGGCCGTGCCGCGGCCCACGACCGGGCCAACGACGTCTTCGACGACGACCTCGCCGACCTCAAGGCGGCCGGGTACCTCGCCGCACTGGTCCCGACCGAGCTCGGCGGCCCCGGCCTCGGCCTGAAGGACCTCGTGCACGAGCAGGCCCGGCTGGCGGGTGCCGCGCCCGCGACGGCGCTCGCGGTCAACATGCACCACGTGTGGACGGGCGTCGCGAAGTTCCTCCACGACCGTGGCGACTCGTCGATGGACTGGCTGCTCACCGAGGCGCTCGCGGGCGAGGTGTTCGCCTTCGGGTACTCGGAGGCGGGCAACGACCTGGTGCTGCTCGGCTCGCGCACCGAGGCTCGGCCCGACGGCGAGGGCGGCTACACGTTCCACGGCCGGAAGATCTTCACGTCCAACTCCCCCGGCTGGACGCGCCTGGGCACCATGGGTCTCGACGAGCAGGAGCAGGTGATCGTCCACGCGTTCGTCACGCGCGACGGCGGCGGTTTCGAGATCCTCGACGACTGGGACACCATCGGCATGCGCGCGTCGCAGTCGCGCACGACGGTGCTCGACGGCGCCCACGCCCCGGCCGACCGGGTGATGCGTCGCGTCGCTCCGGGCCCGAGCCTGGACCCGTACGTCCTGGGCATCTTCACGAGCTTCGAGCTGCTGACGGCGAGCGTGTACGCGGGGATCGCGGACCGCGCGCTGCAGATCGCCGTCGAGACGGTGCAGAAGCGCACCTCGATGAAGACGGGCAAGGCGTACTCGCAGGACCCGGACATCCGCTGGCGCATCGCGTCGGCGGCGCTCGCGCAGGACGGCATCTGGCCGCAGTTCGACCAGGCCGCCGCCGCGATCGACGACGGGGAGAACCTGGGCGCCGCCTGGTTCCGCCAGACCGCGGGCATCAAGGTCCGCGCGACGGAGACGGCCCGCTACGTCGTCGACGAGGCGATCCGTTCCTCGGGCGGGTCGAGCTACTTCAACCGCTCGGAGCTCGGGCGCCTGTACCGCGACGTGCTCGCGGGGATCTTCCACCCGTCCGACGACGAGTCCGCCCACGCGACCGTCGCGCAGTCGCTGCTGGGGCCGCTCGAGTGACACGGCTGCTCCACGCCGACGACCCGCGTGACGTCGAGGCCGCGGCGACCATCCTGCGCGAGGGCGGCATCGCCGCGCTGCCCACCGAGACGGTCTACGGGCTCGCGGGCAACGCGCTCGACGCCGACGTCGTCGGGGCGATCTACGCGGCGAAGGGCCGCCCGTCGGACAACCCGCTCATCGTGCACCTGGCCTCGGCCGACGACCTGCCCGCCGTCGTGCGGTCCGTGCCCGCCTCGGCGCGCGCGCTCGCGGAGGCGTTCTGGCCCGGGCCGCTGACGATGGTGCTGCCCCGGCGCGACGTCGTGCCCGACCGGGTGACCGCCGGGCTGGAGACGGTCGCGGTGCGCGTGCCGGCTCACGAGGCGTTCCGTGCGGTGCTCCGGCTCGCGGGCACCCCGCTCGCGGCGCCGTCGGCGAACCGCGCGGGCTCCCCCAGCCCGACGACGGCGGAGCACGTCCTGCACGACCTCGCGGGCCGGATCCCCGCGGTGCTCGACGGCGGGCCCTGCACCGTGGGCGTCGAGTCGACCGTCGTGGACCTCACGTCGGCGCCGCCGCGCCTGCTGCGGCCGGGCGGCGTGTCGCTCGAGGAGCTGCGCGCGGTGCTCGGTGAGGTGGACGTCGACCCGGCGGTCGCGGGCGAGCTCGCGCCCGACCAGGTTCCGGGCGCACCGGGCATGAAGTACCGGCACTACGCGCCGGCCGCCCCCGTCGTCGTCGTCGAGGGCACGACGGCGCAGGCCGTCGCCTACGTGCGCGAGCAGGCGGAGCCGCACCCCGCGGTGCTGTGCTTCGACGAAGAGGCGTCCGCCTTCGCGGGGTTCGACGTCGTCACGTACGGCTCGCAGGCCGACCCCGCGAGCCAGGCGCGCGGCCTCTTCGACGCCCTGCGGGCCCTGGACCGGCCCGAGATCACGCGCGTGTTCGCGCGCTGCCCCGCCGACGACGAGGGCATCTCCCGGGCGGTGCGGAACCGACTGCTCAAGGCAGCGGGGTTCCGGGTCGTGCGAGCCGGCGCACCAGCAGCGACATGAGCGCGGCCCCCGCGCACAGCAGGCCGGCGCCGTACCAGACGCCGTCGTAGGTGCCCGTCGCGTCGCGGACCCCGCCGCCGACCCACGCGACGAGCCCCGCGCCGACCTGGTGCGCGGCGAGCACCCAGCCGAACACGATCGACGCGTCGTCGCCGTAGTGCTCGCGGCACAGCGCCATCGTCGGCGGCACCGTGGCCACCCAGTCCAGCCCGTAGAACACGATGAAGAACACCATGGGCGGCTCGACGTGCGGCCCGAGCAGCGACGGCAGGGCCATGAGCGCGACGCCGCGCAGCGTGTAGTAGACGCCGAGCAGCACCTTGGGCGAGACGCGGTCGGTGAGCCAGCCCGAGAAGATCGTGCCGGCGATGTCGAAGATCCCGACGACGGCGAGCAGCGTCGCGCCCGTCGTCATCGCCATGCCGTGGTCGTGGGCGGCGGGCACGAAGTGCGTCCTGACCAGCCCGTTCGTCGAGGCGCCGCAGATCGCGAACGCGCCCGCCACGAGCCAGAACGTGCCGGTGCGCGCCGCCCCGCCGAGCGCGGCGACCGCCCGCCGCGCCGCCCCGGTCCGCGGCGCGGGACGCGGCTCGACGACGTCACCGCCGTACGGCGGGACGCCCACGTCGGACGGGTAGTCGCGCATCGCGACCAGCACCAGCGGCACCGCGAGCGCCGCCACGATCCCGACCGTCACGGAGGCGGAGCGCCAGCCGTGGTCGGTGACGAGCCGGCTCAGCAGCGGGAGGAACACGAGCTGCCCGGACGCGGACGCGGCGGTGAGCACGCCGCTGACGAGCCCGCGGCGCCGCACGAACCAGCGCTGCGTGATGATCGACGAGAACGCGAGCGCCATGCTGCCCGTGCCGAGCCCGACGAGCGCGCCCCAGCCGAGGACGAAGTGCCACGGGTGCGTCATCCAGATCGTGGCGACCGCCCCGCAGGTGATGAGCGCGAGGGCGCCCAGGAGGACGGGGCGGATCCCGAGCCGGTCCATGAGCGCGGCGGCGAACGGTGCCGTCAGGCCGTAGAGCGCGAGCTGCACCGAGACGCCGAGGCCGATCGTCCCGCGCGACCAGCCGAGCTCGTCGTGCAGCGGGTCGACGAGGAGCCCGGGTGCGGAGCCGAACGCGGACGCCGCGACGATGACGAGGAACCCGACGGACGCGACGGCCCACGCGGGGTGGATGCGCCGCGGGCTCGGGGGCGCCGGGGCGGGGGCCAGGTCTCGCGTCTGCGTCACGCCGGGCATCCTGCCCGCTGGGCGACGACCCCTGCCAGTGGCCCGGGTGCCATGCTTCGTTAGGATCAGGCCATGGGCGCCCCGCACCGCGTCGTCGTGCTGATCCAGGACGGGTTCATCCCCTTCGAGCTCGGCATCCCCCACCGGATCTTCGGTCGCGCGCGCGACGCCGTCGGCCACCGGCTCTACGACGTCGTCACCGCGGCCGTCACCGGGCCCGGACCGGTTCGCTCGGACAGCGACGTCGTCGTGCTGGCCGAGCACGGACCTGAGGCGCTCGCGGACGCGGACACGCTCGTGGTGCCCGCCCTGCCGCTCGAAGGCTCGCTTAGCGAGGGGCGCTTGACGCCTCCCTGGGAGGCCGCGCTCGCGCAGCTGCGCCCCGGGACACGGCTGGTGTCGATCTGTGTCGGCAGCTTCGTCCTCGCGGCCGCCGGCCTGCTCGACGGCCGGCCCGCGACCACGCACTGGGCTGACGCCGCGCTCATGGCCAGCCTGTTCCCGCGCGTCGACGTGCGCCCCGACGTCCTGTACGTCGACGACGGCGACGTGCTCACCTCGGCGGGGGTC
>CBINDH010000272.1:0-4149 GCA_966249365.1 uncultured Xylanimonas sp.
GGCCGGAGCCGGCGCGGCAGCGGCGGGAGCCGCCGGCGCAGGCGCGGGAGCCTCAGGGGCCGCGGGGGCGGCCTTGGGCGCCGGCGTCGGACGAGCCGGGGCGGGCGCCTTGGGTGCGGCGGCCTTGGGAGCGGGGGCGGCTGCGGGCGCAGCCGGGGCTGCCGCAGCGCTGCTCTTGTACTTCTCGCGCATCGCGCGCTCGACGGGCGCCTCGAGCGTCGAGGACGCCGATCGCACGAACTCTCCTGCTGCCTTCAGATCGTCCAGCAGGGCCTTGCTAGTCACGCCGAGCTCCTTGGCGAGCTCATGCACGCGGACCTTCGCCACTTCTCTCCTGTCTCGGCCCTCCCCGAGACAGGGTGGACCGTGGTTAGTACCGAGTACTCATCGCTGGGGACTCATCGGGTGCCCATCGGCTTCTGACCCGCTTCCTTGTCGACGTACGCGTGGTGCGGCCGGGGCGCGGTGGCCCCGGTCGGGATGTGTCAGCTCTCCAGGTGGTCCCGGACGGCCGTCAGGTCGAGCGGGGCGGTCACGCGCAGTGCGCGCGGCACGGCCCGCCGTCGGACGGCGAGGTCCAGGCACGCGGTGCTCGGGTGGATCCAGGCGCCGCGCCCCGGCAGGGCCTTGCGCACGTCCACCACGACCCGAGGATTCTCGGACCGGGCGTCCGGCACGAGGACCAGCCTCAGGAGTGCCGACCGCAGGTCACGCTCCCGGCATCCGACGCACGTGCGCACCGGCCCGGCATCGGGAGCCGGTGAGGGGGTGCGGGAGTGTGCAGGATCCTGGGCTCGCGGCCCGGTCGGCGACAGTCTAGCGCGCACCGGGGCCTTCGCGGGCATCCGCGTCGGCTCCGGCTCGCCGGCGGAGGCCGTCGTCACGAAGCGTCGGCGCCCGTCTCGGCCACAGCCCCACCACCGTTGCCCTGCGCGTTCGCACCGGACGCGGCCTCGTCGGACCGGATGTCGATCCGCCAGCCCGTGAGCTTCGCGGCGAGGCGGGCGTTCTGGCCCTCCTTGCCGATCGCGAGCGAGAGCTGGTAGTCCGGCACGATGGCTCGCGCGGCCCGGGCGGCCTCGTCGACGACGGTGACCGACGTCACGCGGGCCGGCGAGAGAGCCTCGCCGACGAACCGCGCCGGGTCGTCGGAGTGGTCGATGATGTCGATCTTCTCGCCGTGCAGCTCCGTCATCACGGCGCGCATGCGGGCACCCATGGGGCCGATGCAGGCGCCCTTGGCCGACAGGCCCTGGACGCGCGAGCGCACCGCGACCTTCGACCGGTGGCCGGCCTCGCGGGCGATCGCGGTGATCTCGACCGAGCCGTCGGCGATCTCCGGCACCTCGAGCTCGAACAGCTTGCGGACCAGGCCCGGGTGCGTGCGGCTGAGGGTCACCTGGGCGCCCTTCGCGCCCCGGGCCACCTCGACGACGTAGGCGCGCAGGCGCTCGCCGTGCACGTACTCCTCGGTGGGCACCTGCTCGTGCGGGGGCAGCACGGCCTCGGTCCCGCCGATGTCGACCATGACGACCCGGGGGTCGCGGCCCTGCTGGATGACGCCCGAGATGACCTCGCCCTCCTTGCCGCGGAACATGCCGAGCACCTGGTCGTCCTCGGCGTCGCGCAGGCGCTGGACGATGACCTGGCGGGCCGTCGCCGTCGCGATGCGGCCGAAGTCGCTCGGCGTGTGGTCGAACTCCGGGCCCAGCTCGACGAGCGGACGGCCCTCGGGGTCCGACGGGTCCGGCGTGCGGATCTCCTCACGCGCCCACACCGTCACGTGGCCCGTGCGGCGGTCCACCTCGACGCGCGCCTTCGCGTACGCGTCGGGGGTGCGGTGGTAGGCGGACAGCAGCGCCGACTCGATCGCCTCGACCAGCACGTCCAGGCTGATGTCCCGCTCCCTCTCGAGCAGTCGCAGCGTGGTCATGTCGATCTCCATGTCAGCCCTCCTGGGTGCGAGCGTCGCTCGCGTCGTCGTCGTCAGGTCCGTCGCCGAGATCCGCGTCATCGATCCGCTTCAGCTCGACCTCCACGCGGCCGCGGCGTACCGCGGCGAGAGGGACGCGCGTGCCGTCCTCGAGCAGCAGCTCGTCGCCGTCGGACCCGGGCACCACGTCCGCGAGGCGGCCGGAGGCCTCGCCGCCGTCGGTCAGCGTCAGGGTCACCAGGCGGGTGCGTGCCCGCTTGAAGTGGCGCAGCTCGGTCAGCGGCCGGCCCGTCCCCGGCGTCGAGACCTCGAGCACGTACACCCCGGGCACGACGTCGTCGGCGTCGAGCGCCGCGCTGATCGCACGGGAGACGGCGTCGAGGGCGTCGGAGCCGAGCGACCCGACGGCGTCCTCGGGCAGGTCGACCGTCACGCGCACGACCGAGCGTGATCCCGCGCGCGTCGTCGTCACGGCCTCGAGGTACAGGCCCTCCGCCTCGACGGCGGGCGCGACCACGCGGCGCACGGCCTCCGCGGTCGCGGAACCCGGGGAGCGCTTCCGCTCGTCTGGCGCTGCCATCGTCCTGCCTCCCGTGGCCCTGCCTGCTGGTCACCCCGGGTCGGGCGCGACCGGTGTGGTGTTGTGCGTCGTCAAGCCTAACGGCCGCGCGGCGCCGCACGACCTGGAACTGCACGTCGCAGCCCGGCACCGGACGCGACGTGGCGCACACCGCAAGGGTCGCGGTGATGGGAGGATCACCCCGATGGACGCGCAGACCACCCCCGCCCGAAGCCCGCGACGCGCGCGCGTCGTCGCGGCGGTGATCGCCACGCTCCTCGTCGGCGTGCTCAGCGGGTGCGGCGTGCGCCTCGAGACCCCGCCCCCCAAGGAGCCCGTCCCGGACGCCTTCGAGCAGGTGCGCCGTACCGCGGTCGCCGACGCCCTCGGTATCGCCGAGCTCGCGACGACGGCGCTGCAGGCCGACGGGCTGCCCGAGCCCGTGGCCACCGAGCTCACGCGCGTCGTGACCGACGCGTACGCGCACGCCGACGCCCTCGGCGGCGTCTACGACTCCGGCCTCGACGCCGACGACATCGAGGTCGCGCCCGACACCGCGCCCGTCACCGCCGTCCCGGCCGACGTGGTCGCGGTGCTGTCCGACGCCGCCGGCCGGAACCGCACCGGGGCGGCCACGACGTCGAGCGGCGACCTGGCACGCCTGCTGTCCTCGATCGGGGCCGCGCAGACCGTCGCGGCGACGCGGCTGGCCACGTTCGCACAGGTCGCCGGGCCGGAGCCCGTCCGGCCCGTCATGCCGCAGCCGGATCTCGTCGCCGCCTCGCCGTCACCCGCGCCGTCGCCCGACGACGTCGAGACGACGTCCCCCGGCGAGGAGAGCGCGGTGCTGCCCGCCGGCCTGACCGCGTCGGACTTCAGCTCGCTCGTGGTCGCCGAGGACAGCGCCCGGTACGCGCTCGAGCTGCGCGCCGCCCGCACCGCGGACGAGGCCCGGGCGCGGCTCCTCGAACGCTCCCGGGTGCACGGCGAGCGGGCGCAGGCGTGGGCCGAGCTCGGCGGTGTCGCCGGCACCGCCCAGGACCCCCGTCGCGTCGCCTACGAGGTCCCCCGCGACCAGGACGACGCGACGCTGGTCCAGGCGATCCAGACGGGGCTGGCGACCGACTACGCGTCCCTCGTGGGCACGACGGCGCCGTCGACGCGCGGGCTCCTCGTGGACCTGCTCATCGACGCGGCGCTCACGCTCGACACGTGGGGCGCTCCCCCGCCCGCCTTCCCGGGCCTGCCGGAGCAGGTCCCCCCGCAGGAGGGCTGACCGGGGCCGAGCCCCGTCGAACCCGCCCTCGCGCCGGTTGAGCCCCGTCGAAACCGCCCACCAGACGGTTGAGCCCCGTCGAAACCGCCCACCAGCCGGGTGAGCCCCGTCGAAACCGCCCCACCAGACGGTTGAGCCCCGTCGAAACCGCCCCACCAGACGGTTGAGCCCCGTCGAAACCAGCAGGCGTGGTTTCGACGGGGCTCAACCGTCAGGCGTGGTCCCGACCAGGCTCCCGGTTTCGACGGGCCTCAACCGTCAGGCGTGGTCCCGACCTGGCTCCCGGGTTCGAGGGGGCTCAACCGTCAGGCGAGCAGCGCCTCGACAGCGGCCGTGACCTCCGCGACGGCGTCCGCCACCGCGACCTGCCGTGCCTCGCCG
>CBINDH010000273.1:0-4140 GCA_966249365.1 uncultured Xylanimonas sp.
GCCCTCCGCGATGAGCTGGATCGGGCGCACCGGGATCTGGGCGGGGTTGCGGACCGCGACGTCGACCGCGTCCGCGTCCGGGTCGGGCGGGACGCCGGTGTCGAGCCGCCAGGCGCCGCCCCAGTCGAGGGCGACGCGGTTGCGGCGCTGCACCGCCTGGTCGTGGAGCAGCTCCGCGGCCAGGTCGACGTCGTTGCCGTGCAGCCGGTCCAGCAGCTCGGGCCGGATCGAGCGCACCGTGACGCGCTCCAGGACCTCGAGCTTGGCGGTGATGCCGCACTCGACGCACAGCACGAGCAGCCAGACGTCGAGCACCTTGTGGCTGGCGTTGACACGGAAGGCGCCGTCGGCGACGAAGCGCTCGGACACGCACTCGTGGCACCGGCGGACGACAAGGGGCAGGCGGGTGGGAGCGACCACCCAGGTCGTGGACATAGGTGTACACCGGGTTCTGTGAGAGGTCGGCAGCGCGAGGGCGCACGCCGCCGCCTCGCGACGCGCACCTCGTCAGCGCTCGGGGAGTCTCACAGGGTGTACAAGGGCCCGCCTCTGGCTCGACGACCGGGTCGGTCAGGACGCTAGGCCGCGACCTCGACGGCGCTCCACTCTTTTCCCGGGGCCTGGCGACCTTCCCCCGATGCGGGCAGGATCGAGGCATGCCGAACGAACCGATCGTCGTCGTCGGGGGCGGCCTCGCTGCCGCCCGGGCCGTGGAGACGCTGCGGACGGAAGGGTTCGACGGCGACGTCGTCGTCGTGACGTCGGAACCGCACCGGCCCTACGAGCGGCCACCCCTGTCGAAGGACTACCTGCGCGGCCAGGCGGAGCGGGGTTCGGTGTTCCCCCTCAGCCAGGACTGGTACGGCGAGCACGACGTCGAGCTGCGCACGCACGCCACCGCCGTCGGGCTCTCGGTCGCCGACCACCGGCTCACCCTCGCCGACGGCGCCACGCTGCCGTTCGGGAAGCTGCTGCTCGCGACCGGCTCGACGCCGCGTCCGCTGCCCGTGCCGGGGAACGACCTGCGCGGCGTGCACCTGCTCCGCACGCTCGACGACGCCGACCGTCTCTCCGGCGTGCTGCTGCAGGCGTCCCTCGAGGGCAGCGAGTCGCACGAGGGCACGGCGCACGTCGTCGTCGTCGGGGACGGGTGGATCGGGCTCGAGGTCGCGGCGTCGGCCAAGCAGCTCGGGCTCGACGTCACCGTCATCGGGATGGGCACGCACCCGCTCGAACGGGTGCTCGGGCCCGAGCTCGGCGAGGTGTACGGGCAGCTCCACGAGCGGCACGGGGTCCGCCTGCACCGCCGCGCGACCGTCACCGGGGTGACGGGGATCGACGGCCAGGTCACCGGCGTCGACATGGCCGACGGGACGCACGTGGACGCGTCGATCGTCGTCGTGGGCGTGGGCGTGACACCCAACGTCGGCCTCGCCGTCGCGGCCGGCCTCGAGGTGCGACCGCCCGCGGACGGCGGTGGCGTCGTCGTGGACGGCACGCTGCGCACCTCGCACCCGGACGTGTGGGCGGCCGGGGACATCGCCTCGATCCCGTCGCCCACCTACGGCCGGCCGCTGCGCGTCGAGCACTGGGCGCGGGCCAACGACTCGGGCCCGCACGCGGCGCGCGCGATGCTCGGTGCCACCGAGTCGTACGACATCCTCCCGTACTTCTACTCCGACCAGTACGACGTCGGGATGGAGTACACGGGCTTCGTCGCAGGCCAGGACGGGTACGACGACCTCGTCATCAGCGGCGACCCGACCGGCGAGGCGTTCGTGTTCTGGCTGCTCCGCGGGAAGGTGCAGGCCGGGATGGGGCTCAACGTGTGGGACCGCATGCCCGAGGTCGAGGCGTTCATCCGCAGCGGGGAGCCGGCGGACCGGGCGGCGCTGGAAGGCTTCGTGGGCTGAGGGTGCCGTGCTGGTCGAGCCCCCGCCGAGACCACCACCCACGGGGTTTCGACGGGGCTCAACCAACAGCGGGCCTGGTTTCGACGGGGCTCAACCAGCAGCAGGTCGGGTTTCGACGGGGCTCAACCAGCAGCAGGTCGGGTTTCGACGGGGCTCGACCAGCAGCAGGTCGGGTTTCGACGGGGCTCAACCATCAGCAGGTCTGGTTTCGACGTGGCTCAACCAGCAGCAGGGGCTCAGAGCGCGCGGCACGCGCGGACCGCCTTCGCCAGCTCGCCGAGCAGGTCCGCCGTCGTGGCCCAGTCGATGCACTTGTCCGTGACGGACTGCCCGTACGTGAGCGTGGCCAGCGGGCCGGGGTTCTGGGCGCCGGCCTCGATGAAGCTCTCCATCATCAGGCCCGTGATCCCGGTCTCCCCGGCGGCGAGCCGCTCGGCGATCTCGCGGACGACGCCGGCCTGGCGCACGTGGTCCTTGCCCGAGTTTCCGTGCGACGCGTCGACGATCACGCCGGCCGTCAGCGCTCCGGTGAGCCCGGACGCCCGCGCGACGTCGAGCGCCGCCTCGACGTCGGAGCGGAAGTAGTTCGGGCCGCGACGACCGCCGCGCAGGATGACGTGGCAGTCCGGGTTGCCGGTCGTGGCGACGGACGCGGCGCGCCCCTCGGAGTCGGCGCCGAAGAACGTGTGCTCGCTCGCCGCGGTCACGCACGCGTCGACGGCGGTCTGCACGTCGCCGTCGGTCGCGTTCTTCATGCCCACGGGCATCGACAGCCCGGACGCGAGCTGGCGGTGCACCTGCGACTCGACGTTGCGCGCCCCGATCGCACCCCAGGTGACGGCGTCGGCGAGGTACTGCGGGCTCGTCGGCTCGAGGAACTCGGTCGCGGCGGGCACGCCGGCGTCGAGGACGCCGAGCAGCACCTCGCGGGCGAGCCGCAGGCCGTGCGGCACGTCGTGCGACCCGTCCAGGTGCGGGTCGTTGATGAGGCCCTTCCACCCGACGGTGGTGCGCGGCTTCTCGAAGTACACGCGCATGACGACGACGAGCTCGTCGGCGAGCTCACGCGCGAGCGGCGCGAGGCGGGAGGCGTAGTCGAGCGCCGCGGCGGGGTCGTGCACCGAGCACGGGCCGACGATGACGAGCAGGCGGTCGTCCTCGCCCGTAAGCACGTCGCGGACCTCGCGCCGCGAGGTGGCGACGAGGTCGCTGCGCTCGGTGCCCAGCGGCTGCTCGATGCGCACGTCCCTCGGGGCGGGCAGCGCGTCGAGGGCGCGGATGCGAAGGTCGGAGGTCTCGGCCAACAGCTCAGCCTTACGTTCAGCGGTGGTGTCGGGGGCGGCACCCGTGGCGCCGAACAGGCTATCGCCCTGAGCTGCTGCACTGCGGGCGGTCTGGCTCACGGTCATGGCTTGTGCTCCTGGTTCCGGGTCGGGTGGTGGCGGGTGGTTCGTCGTCGTCCGACGGCGTCCGGCCCCGGGACCGACCCGGGCGGCGACCGGAGCGCCTCGTCTCACGACGAAGGCCCCCGACGCGTCCTGCGTCGAAGGCCTCGGTGGCTCCGGTGGGGTTCGTTGGGTCAGGCGTCGGCCCGCCGAGCTCCCCACGGAGCCGGCGTAAAGCGCCAATACCAACGGTTGTTCACGTCCGCGACAGTACGTCAGGTCCCAGCACCCGGCCAAGCGGATTCCACGATGTGGCTACCCGAGGAACACTGCCGCGCCATTCCCCCGCTCGAATCGCTCCAGGAGCCCGAGCCGGTATCGGGTCGAGCCGTGGAGATCGGGAGGGAGCGCGTCGGGCTCGAACCAGCCGACGGCGAGGTTCTCGTCGTCGCCCACGGCAGCGGCGGCGGCCGCCTGAGGTGAGGCAGGGCGGGCCGTGAACAGCAGGTCGAGGTACACCGACCGGTCGCCGTTGGCGTAGCGCACCTCGGGCGTCGTCGAGACGGCCGCGAGCGCCTGCACGACGACGTCGACGCACGTCTCCTCGGCGACCTCGCGCGCCGCGGCGACCGCGGGCTCCTCGCCGGGGTCGACGATCCCGCTGACGAGGGCCCACCGCCGGGTGTCGGAGCGCTGGGCGAGCAGCAGCCTCCCGTCGTCGTCGCGCACGACGACGGTGACACCGGGCAACCACAGGAGGTCGTGCCCGACGAGCGAGCGGAGGCCGGCGACGTAGGGCGGGATGGGCATGGAGCGAGCGTAGGGCGTCGCGCTACGCCGTC
>CBINDH010000274.1:0-4135 GCA_966249365.1 uncultured Xylanimonas sp.
GACCGCCGTCTACTACGCGGAACCGGTCTGACCGGCCCCGCCTCCGCCGCGCCGCACCGGTCCGCGTCTAGCGTGAGTCCGTGAGCATCGCGGTCTGCCCCGGGTCGTTCGACCCCTTCACGCTCGGCCATCTCGACGTCGTGCGCCGTGCCCGTGCGCTGTTCGACGGCGTCGTCGTCGGCGTGGCGAAGAACGCCGGGAAGACGGGCCTGCTGACGCTCGACGAGCGCGTCGAGCTCGTGCGTGCCGCGCTCGCGGCCGACCCGGCGACGGCCGACGTACGTGCCGAGGTCGTGCCCGGTCTCATCGTGGACTTCTGCCGCGAGGTCGGTGCGACGGCGATGGTCAAGGGACTGCGCGGCGGCGGCGACCTCGACGCGGAGCTGCCGATGGCGCTCGTGAACCGGCACCTGTCGGGCGTCGAGACGGTGTACCTGCCCGCGGACCCGGCCTACGCGCACATCGCGTCGTCGCTCGTCAAGGACATCGCGCGGCACGGCGGCGCGATCGAGGACATGGTGCCCGACGGCGTCGCCGCGGCGGTGCGGGCGGCGCTGCGGGCCCAGCAGGGGTAACAGGGAGGAACGATGGTTCAGGAGAACGGGACGCTGTCCGCCTCGGCGCTGCTCGAGGTGCTCGACGAGCTCGCCGGGCTGGTCGAGAACGCCAAGCCGGTGTTCATGTCGCAGGACGTGCGGGTGGACAAGCAGGCGCTCGTGGGGCTGGTCGACGAGCTGCGGCACGGGCTGCCCACCGCCGTCGAGCGCTCCGACGACCTGCTGCGGCAGGCCGAGGACGAGCTCGAGCAGGCGCGCCGCTCCGGCGAGGAGACGCTCGCCGTCGCCCGGCAGCGGGCGCTCGAGCTGGTCGAGCGCGAGCAGGTCGTGGCGCAGGCCACCGCGCGCGCGGCCGACATCGTGGCGGAGGCCGAGCAGCAGGCGGCGAAGCTGCGCGCCGACGCCGACGCGTACTGCGACGGGCGGCTCGCCTCGTTCGAGGAGGACCTGGACGCCCTGGCCGCTCAGGTGAAGGCCGGGCGGGCCAAGCTCGCCGAACGGCTCGGCCCCGACGCGGGCCGCCCGCGCTGGGACCAGGTGCGCGACCCGGAGTGGCCCGAGCCCGCCGTGTCTCGCGTCACGACGTCCTGACGTTGGCCGACGCCGCCGCATGACATAGACTCGTGCGCTGGCCCTTGCGAGGGTCGCCACCCATCCCGCCTCACCTGACCGGAGCCTGCCATCAGCACCGACCAGCGCTCGCCGCTCGTGCTCGACACGCACGAGCTCGCGCGGCGTCCCGGCACCATGCGCGAGTTCGCTCGCGTCGTGCCCGCGCCCGCAGACCTGGGCACGGCGGTCATCGGCATCCCCGAAGGGGCCGACCTCACCGTGGGTCTGCGCCTCGAGGCGGTCATGGAGGGCGTGCTGGTCTCCGGCGTCGTGCGCGGCACGGCGGTCGGGGAGTGCGTGCGGTGCCTTGACCCGGTGACCCAGGAGGTCACCGTGCGGGTCACGGAGCTGTTCGGCTACCCCGAGCGCATCCACGCGGCGCAGGACGCCGGCGACGACGAGCTGGCCGACGAGGAGTCGGTGCTCGACGGGGACATGGCGGACATCGAGCCCGCGGTTCGTGATTCCGTCGTGACTGCACTACCATTTCAGCCGCTGTGCCGTCCGGACTGCCCCGGCCTGTGCTCCCTGTGCGGGGCACGCCTTGCGGACGACCCGGATCACACCCATGACGTTGTCGACCCTCGTTGGTCGGCGCTGCAAGCCATGCTCGAGCAGACGAGCGTGTCAGACGAGACGAAAGAGAGCTAGCCGTGGCTGTTCCGAAGCGCAAGATGTCGCGCAGCAACACCCGTGCGCGTCGCTCGCAGTGGAAGACCACCGCGACCGCCCTCACGACGTGCCCGAACTGCAAGGGGCAGAAGCTGTCCCACACCGCGTGCCCGACCTGCGGTGCGTACAAGGGTCGTCAGTACGCCGAGGCGCTGCGCACCGAGCACGCGGGCTGATCAGCCTGTGAACGGCACCGCCAAGCCGGAGCCGACTGCTCTTCTCGAGAAGCTCGGGGTCCATCTGGACCCCGAGCTTCTCGTGCTTGCCCTGACGCACCGGTCGTTCGCGCACGAGGCCGGCGGCATCCCGCACAACGAGCGCCTGGAGTTCCTGGGCGACTCGGTCCTCGGCGTCGTCGTCACCGAGGCGCTGTACCGCCGCCACCCTGACGTCTCGGAGGGCGAGCTGGCGAAGATGCGCGCCGCGACGGTCTCCCAGCGGTCGCTCGCCGCGGTCGCGCGACGTCTCGGGCTCGGCTCCTACGTGCTGCTCGGCAAGGGCGAGACGCGCACGCGCGGTTTCGACAAGGACTCGATCCTGTCGGACACCGTCGAGGCTCTCATCGGCGCGACGTACATCTCGCACGGCCTCGAGGAGGCGCGCGGGCTCGTGCACCGGCTCGTCGACGACACCCTCGACGCGGCGGCCGACCTCGGCGCCGGGCTCGACTGGAAGACGTCGCTGCAGGAGGCGTGCGCCGAGCGCGGCTTCGCCGCCCCCGTGTACCACGTGGACGCCGAGGGCCCCGAGCACGCGCGGACGTTCCACGCCCAGGTCACGGCCGGGCCGGTCATGGGCCTGGGGCACGGCACGGCGAAGAAGCATGCCGAGCAGGAGGCCGCGCAAGAGGCGTACCGCGCCCTGCAGGAGCTGCCGGTCGAGACGCCCGCCGACCCGAGTGCCTGAGCTCCCCGAGGTCGAGACCGTCCGCGACGGGCTCGCCCGCCACGTCGTCGGCGCCCGCGTCGGCGAGGTCGAGGTGCTGCGCGACTACTCGGTGCGGCGCCAGGAGGGCGGCCCGGCAGCGTTCGCGTCGCTCCTCGAAGGCAGCGTGCTGACGGCGGCCGCGCGCCGCGGCAAGTTCCTGTGGCTCCCGCTCGCCCCGTCCTCGCTGGTCGAGCTTGTCGAGACCTCGGCACGGGACCGTGGCATGGTCTCGACGGGCTCAACCAGCGGGGCGGCGCTCGTCGCCCACCTGGGCATGTCGGGCCAGCTCCTCGTCCGGGACGGCCGCGACCCGTGGGTCCACCCGCACCTGCGCGTGCGCCTGCACCTCGAGGACGCGCCCACCGGGGCGACCGCGCTCGACTTCGTCGACCAGCGCACCTTCGGCCACCTCGCCGTCGTCCGCCTCGTCCCGACGCCGGACGGCGCACCGGGCGGCCTCGGCACCGACGCCCCGGCCGTGCCCGAGCCCGTCGCGCACATCGCCCGCGACCTGCTCGACCCGGTCGTCGCGCCGGGCACGCCGGGCCGCGCCGCGGTGGTCGCCGCCGTCCGCCGTCGTCGGACGGGCATCAAGCGCGCGCTGCTCGACCAGACGCTCGTCAGCGGGGTGGGCAACATCTACGCCGACGAGGCGCTGTGGCGGGCCCGCCTGCACTACGCCCGGGCGACCGACGCGCTGCGGCCCGTCGAGGTCGCGCGCGTGCTCGACGCCGCCGAGGAGGTCATGCGCGAGGCCCTCGCCGTCGGCGGCACGAGCTTCGACGCGCTGTACGTCAACGTCAACGGCGAGTCGGGCTACTTCGCGCGCGGCCTGGCCGCGTACGGGCGCGAGGGCGAGCCGTGCCCGCGCTGCGGCACGCTGATCCGCCGCGACGTCTTCATGAACCGCTCCGCGTTCTGGTGCCCGCGCTGCCAGCCGCGCCCGCGTGGGGCGAACGCGCGCTGGTAGGCGCTACCGGGGCACGACGTTCGCGAGCGCCGCGGCCCCGCCCTGCTTCCACGCGCGGACCTGCGACGTGAGGAACGCCGCCGCCTGCTGCGGCCGCCCGCCCGCCACGTGGGGCGTGATGATGACGTTCGGCGCGTCCCACAGGGGCGAGTCGGCGGGCAGCGGCTCCGTCTCGGTGACGTCGAGCGCCGCGCCGGCGAGCGCACCCGACCGCAGCGCCGCGACGAGCGCGGCCTCGTCGACCGTGGCACCGCGGCCGACGTTGACGAACCGGGCGTGCGGGGGCAGCAGGGCGAGCAGGTGCGCGTCGAGCGCGTGCCGGGTCGCCGGGGTGGCGGGCAGCAGCGAGACCAGCACGTCGGTCGCCGGCAGCAGGTCGCGCAGCCCGGACTGCGCG
>CBINDH010000275.1:0-4061 GCA_966249365.1 uncultured Xylanimonas sp.
CTTCGACGTGCCCGCCCAGAGCCACTGGGACTGGCTGAGCATCGACCGAACGCCGAAGCCGGTCGACGGCGAGGAGCGCGTCGAAGAGCTCACGGACCTGGGCGAGATCCGGGACGTGCTCGCCGTCGCGCACCCGTCGGGCGAGCTCGAACCCGGCGCGCCGCGCTCCCGCTGGTGGGGCTGGCGGGACACCGACGGCGTGCTGCGCAGCGTCGTCGGCGCGGACCGCCGGGTGCCGGGGGCGCCGTGGGTGCTCGGCTCGATCGGCACGGACCCCGGCTGGCGCGGACGCGGCATCGGCGCGGCGACCACGGCGGTGGCCGTGCGCGCCGGGCTCGCCGAGACCCCGCTCGTCGCCCTCGGGATGTACGCGGACAACGACGCCGCGCGCCGCACCTACCGGCGCGTGGGCTTCACGGTCGTCCAGGAGTTCGAGAGCTCCCGCTAAAGCCTGTCGAACAACTACGTGCGGTCGAGGCGGCGTAGTAGCAGTCGGATCTGGGACAGCATCACGAATGCTTCGTGGGCGGTCAGGGTGGCTTCGTACTGCCGCACGAGCCTGCGGTGCCGGTTGATCCACCCGTTCGTCCGCTCGACGACCCACCGGCGGGGTTGGGCGACGAAGGCTCCGATGGGCTTGGGGCCGGAGACGATCTCCAGCTCGACTCCTGCCGTCGCGGCCGCCTGAGCGGGCACCTGGCCCGTGTAGCCCTTGTCTGCCCAGACGCGCCTGATCGTCGTGCAGGGATCCAACGCGTGCAGGTCGGCGAATGCGGCCCGGTCTTGGATGTTCGCGGCGGTGGCGTGCACGGCCAGGAGGCGTCCGGCGGTGTCGACGAGGATGTGGCGTTTGATGCCGTCGACCTTCTTCGCGCCGTCGAACCCGCGTTCGCCGGGAACCGGGGTGCCCTTGACCGAGGACGAGTCCACGACGGCCGCTGTCGGCGCCTCCTCGCGGCCGTCACGAACGCGGTCCTCGGATCGCAGGACGGCGAGCATCTGCTCCCAGAGTCGCTTCTTCGTCCAGCGGGTGAAGTGCTTGTGGGTCGCAGACCAGGTCACGGTGAAGTCGTGCGGCAGCGCCCGCCATGGGATTCCGGTGGCGACGATGAACAGCAGCGCGTTGACGTACTCGCGCCACTGGTGCTCGCAGCAAGGGCGCCCACCACGGTCGTGGGTGGGGACCACGAGCGCAGCGATACGCGCCCACGCGGCGTCGGTCAGGTCGGACGGGTAGGGATGTCGGCTGGAGCGTTCACACGGGCCCGATCCTTGTGACCAGGGGTGACATCCGGGTTCGTGTCAGTGCTCGCCGGTAGCGTCCTGATCGTGGCCCGGCATACGACGTTCCAGTTGGTGGCTGATCCCACCGTGGAACAGGCGCGCGCCATGGCCCGTCACGAGGGCGCCGCACGGTTCGCGTTCAACCAGGGCCTGCGCCTGCACCTGGACGCCCGGCGCGCTTCCAAGGACACCGCCGTCGACGACGTCGCACGGGTGCCGTGGACTGGGTTCGACCTGATCAACGCGTTCAACGCGTGGAAGCGCAGCGCAGACGCGGGCCGCCGGTTCGTTATCGACAGCGCCGGTGAGGCAGACGTCGAGGTCACTGGCCTTGCCTGGCGCGCCGAGGTCAGTGCGCAGGTCTTCGAGGAAGCCGTCGTCGACCTCGGCAAAGCGTTGAAGGCGTGGACCGACTCCCGGCGCGGCAAGCGCGCCGGACGGGCGGTCGGGCACCCCAGGTTCAAGAAGAAGAACCACGAACGCGGCTCGTTCCGGATGCGCAACAAGGTCTCCACGACCAAGGCCGGCCAGCGGGCCACCATCCGCCTCGGGGAGAACGGACCCCGCTCGGTCACCCTGCCCGGCATCGGCGCCATCAAGGTCCATGACGACACCCGCCGGCTGCGCCGCATGCTCGACAAGGGGCGGGCGCGGATTTTGCTCGCGACCGTCTCGCGCCGTGGTGGCCGGTGGCGGATCAGCCTGAACGTCGAGGCCGCTGACCTGCACCCCGGCGCCCGTCACCAGTCACGCGAGGTTGCCGACCGTTCGGGCTGGGCCGGTGTCGACCGGGGCCTGCACGCCCCGCTGATCACCGCGACCAGCGACCACACCCAGACGGTCACAGTCACGACCGCACCCAGGGCGCTGCGCGCAGCGCAACCCAAGACCCGTCGTCTCGCGAAGGCGGTCTCCCGCAAGGTCAAGGGCTCCGCGAACCGGCGCGCCGCCGTACGCAGGCTGGGCCGTCATCATGAGCGGGTGCGTGCCCGCCGTCATCACTTCCTGCACCAGGTCTCCAACCTGTTGGTCAAGACCCACGACCGGCTCGTCATCGAGGACCTGAACATCGCTGGGATGCTCACCAGCCACCGCCTCGCCGCCTCCATCTCGGACGCGGCGTGGGGTGAGCTCGGCCGCCAGATCACCTACAAGCAGTCCTGGCGGGGTGGGCAAGTCCTGGTCGCGGACAGGTGGTTCGCGTCCTCGAAGACCTGCTCCGCATGCGGTGACGTCAAGGCGACGCTCACCCTCGCGGACCGCGTCTTCGACTGCGAGAACTGCTCGCTGAGCATCGACCGCGACCTGAACGCCGCGGTCAACCTCGCCACCTGGGGCGAGAAGCACAACACCCAGGTCCTGGACCCCGAAGCACGAGGCCAGGTCACCAACGCCCACCGACGGGAAGGCTCTGGCCGACGCTCACGCGCCGACGAAACCAGCCCGGATGACGTGGGAACCCTCACCGCTACCGCGGCATAGGGACGTCCGAGAAGGACGCTGTCCGAACACCCCACCGAGGTTGTTCGACAGGCTTTAGCCGCCCGTGCGCTCGAGCGCCACGACGGGCAGCTCCCGTCCGGCTCGTTCCTGGTCCCGGGCGAAGAACCGTGCCACCTCCAGCACCCGCGCCCAGGCGCGATCGCGGTCCTCGCCGGCGAGCGGGGTGGCCGTCGCGTCGTACCGCTCGTCGCCGGCCTCGACCACGACGTGCGGGTGCGCGACGAGGTTCGCGTACCAGTCGGGGGTGCGCGGGTTCCCCGCGTTGGACGCGACGACGAGCAGCCGGTCGCCGTCCGGGATCATCATCATCGGCGTGGTGCGCTCGCGCCCGGTGCGCGCACCCGTCGTCGTGAGCAGGAGCAGGCGGCTGCGGTGCATCCCGGGCGGCAGGGTCTCGCCCGCGCGGAAGCTCTCGATCACCTCGCGGTTGAGGTCCGCCATGTCCGGGGTCGCCATGCCGTCACGTTACGCCGGGCCGTCGCCATCCCACCCGACGACGAGGTCCGCCCGGTCCCGCGTCGCGGCGATCAGCCGCGCGTTGACCTCGTCGGTGCCGTGCGCCCAGGCGTGCGCCGCGTCCGGCGTCCGGCCGAAGGCGACGTGCCGCGCGACCAGCCGCTCCAGACGCACCGACGCCGGCGGGTCGAGGTACCAGACCTCTGCCAGCACCGCGCGCGCCCGGGGCCAGGCTCCCGACGGCGCGAGCAGGTAGTTGCCCTCGGTGACGACGAGCGGCACGTCGTCGCGCACCGCGACGCCCGCCGCGATCGGCTCCTCGAGGTCACGGCGGAAGACCGGCGCGTACACGGGCCCGTCGCCGGGTCGTTGGGCGGCGACGCGTTCGAGCAGCGCTGCGTACCCGCCGTCGTCGAACGTGTCGATCGCGCCCTTGCGGTCCGCGCGCCCGAGGTCGTCGAGCACCGCCTGGGCGAGGTGGAACCCGTCCATCCCGACGACGACGGCGCGGTCCTCGCCGAGCGCGTCGGCGACGGTGCGGGCGAGCGTGGACTTGCCGGCGCCCGGGGCGCCCGTGATCCCGAGGATCGTGCGCGTCCCGCGGGCGGCGAGAGCGGCGGCCCGGGAGACGAGGTCGGCGGTGGTGTGCGCGGCGGTCACGGGGGGAGAGGATCCCACGCCGGGCTGGGTCGACGCGCGCGCACGCGCGCCAGCGAGGTGCGTCCGGGCCGCGGCGCGGAAGTCCGGGCGTCCGCGACGTACCCGTCGGGGCGTACCAGCAGCGCGTCCGCTCCGCCGTCGGCACGGTGCACGACGAC
>CBINDH010000276.1:0-4061 GCA_966249365.1 uncultured Xylanimonas sp.
CGTGCTCGCCGAGGATCGCGTAGGACCGGCACCCCGGGTCGGTCCCGAGCAGGCGGCAGCCCTCCAGGAAGACCTCGGGGCGCGGCTTGCCGAACCCGAGGGTGTCCACGCCCACCAGCACCGGCAGGGACTCGATGCCCACGGCGGCAAGCTTCGACTCCTGCAGCGCGACGCGCGCATTGGTCACCACGCCCACGCGGACGCCCGCGTCGTCGAGCGTCTTGAGCACGCCCGCGACGTCGTCGAACGCCCGCCAGGCACCAGCGTGCGTGCCCCAGAACACCTCGAGCCAGGCCGGGTAGAACGCCTCGTCGACGGGCGGGCCGCCGAACGCCGCGTGCAGCTCGTCCGCACGCAGGCGGCGCTGCTCGTCCATGCCGAGCTCACCGCGCGTGTAGGCGCGATAGTGGCCGCCCGCGTCGGCACGCCACATGGCGAGCATCTCCGGCTCCCGCTCGGCCGGCAGATCCGGGATGAACGCCCGGCGCACTGCGGCCACGGCCTCGCCGAACGCGCCGGCCGTGTCGATCACGGTGTCGTCGACGTCGAACAGCACGCCGTCGACCGGGGCCACCCCCGCCATGCCGTCAGCCAAGCTTCGCGACCGCCGCGTCGATCCGGGCGAGGACCTTCTCGCGGCCCAGCACCTGCAGCGACTCGAACAGCGGCAGACCGATCGTGCGGCCCGTCACCGCGACGCGCACCGGCGCCTGCGCCTTGCCGAGCTTGAGCCCGAACCGCTCCCCGACGGCGGTCACCGCGTCCTTGAGCGGCTCGGCCTCCCACGGCTCGAGCTCGGCGAGCACCGCGCGCGCCTCCGCGAGCAGGGCCGCCGCGGGCTCCTTCATGGCCTTGTTCCACGACTGCTCGTCCTCGACGGGCTCGTCGAGGAAGAGGAAGTCCACGTTCTTGGTGATCTCGGCCAGCGTGGCGATGCGGGTCTGCGCGAGCTCCGCGACCGCGTCGAACGCGGCGGCGTCGAACTGCTCGGGGGCCCAGGGGGCGTGCGGCGCGTGCAGCCAGGGGTCCACGGCCGACTTGAACTCCTCGAGCGGCAGCGCGCGGATGTACTCGCCGTTGAACGCCGTCAGCTTCTTGACGTCGAAGAACGCCGACGACGAGTTCACGTCCGCGATGTCGAAGCGCTCGACGAGCGTCTCGAACGGCAGGATCTCCTCGTTGTCGCCCGGCGCCCAGCCCAGCAGCATCAGGTAGTTGACCATCGCGTCCGGGAGGATGCCGTCGGCCAGGTAGTCCTCGAGGGCCACCTTGTCGCGGCGCTTGGACAGCTTCTGCCGCTTCTCGTTGACGATGACGGGCAGGTGAGCCCACGTCGGCGGCGTCTGGCCGAGCGCCTCCCACAGGAGCTGCTGCTTGGGCGTGTTCGGCAGGTGCTCCTCGCCCCTGATGACATGGGTGACGTGCTCATCGATGTCGTCCACCACGTTGGCGAGCAGGAAGACGGGCGAGCCGTCGCCACGGGCGATGACGAAGTCCTCGATCGCCGAGTTCGGGAACGTCGGGTTGCCGCGGATGAGGTCGACGACCTGGGTCTCGCCCTCGTCGGGCGTGCGGAAGCGCAGGGCGCGGCCGGGCTCGTACGCCAGGCCCCGGTCGCGGCACAACCCGTCGTAGCCCGTCTGCGCGTTCCCGGTGCGTGCGGCGACGTCGTCGCGCGTGCAGTCGCAGTAGTAGGCGCGGCCCTCGGCGTACAGCGTCGCGGCGGCCTCGGTGTGCAGCGCGACGTTCTTGGACTGGAAGTACGGGCCCTCGAACGTCGGGTCCTCGGCGTGCATGCCGAGCGCGGCCATCGCCGAGAGGATGCCGTCGACCCACTCGGGCTTGTTGCGCGCGGCGTCGGTGTCCTCGATGCGCAGCACGAACGTGCCGCCGGCGTGCTTCGCCACCGCCCAGTTGAACAGCGCGGACCGGGCACCACCGACGTGGAACATCCCGGTGGGCGAGGGAGCGAAGCGGACGCGGAGGTCTGACGAGCCAGGAGCAGGAAGGGTCACGCCCCCAGGGTAGTTGCCTACCAGGCACCCCAGAGGACTGCGGCGACGGGCGACCCCGCCTGCACCCTCCCCCGCAACCCGCCCACCCCGCACACCCACCCGCGCGCCCACCCCGCCGAGATGGCAATTCCCGTCGGTTGGCCGCCACGCAAACCGACGGGAACTGCCATCTCGGCGGAACGGGGCGGGGGGTGGGCGCGCGGGTGGCGGCCCGGTTAGGGGCGGGTCGTGACTGCCAGGGTGAAGACGCCCGTGCGTTCGCGGTGGGTCACGGTCAGGCCCTCGCGCTCCAGGACGGCCAGCAGGTCGGCCTCCCGGTGGATGGTGAATCGCCATGAGGTGCGCTGGAGGCGTGCGACGAGCGTCGAGGCGCGGGCGAACAGACGCAGCCACCAGGTGTCGCGGGGGTAGCTCAGCACGACGTGGCGGCGCGCCCGGCGGGCCGCGGTGGTCAGCAGGCGCTCCGCGTCTGCGTAGCAGCACACGACCTTCATCAGCGTGACGACGTCGGCGGGTGCGACGAGACCGTCGTGTGCCGCGAGGTCGCCGGTGACGCGGCTGACCCGGTCGCTCAGCCCGGCGTCCGCGGCGAGCGTCGTCGCGACGGTGTCGTACCCGGGCGACTTGTCGACGGCGGTCGCGTGCGTGGCGCCCGCACGCAGCAGCTCGACGCTCAGGTCGCCGATCCCGGCGCCGACGTCGAGCACGGTCTCGCCGCGCACGAGTCCCGCGCGGAACAGCTCGACGACGCGGCGCGTGTCCCGCGCCAGGCCGGAACGGCGGTACCGCGCGGCGTCGCGCCGGGCGACGCGCTCCGTGAAGACGCGGTCGTACCCCGGCGGCTCGCAGCAGGAGGACACACGACGACGGTAGCGGCGCTGCGGGGACGGCGCGACGCCCGACGGCGGTCACGGCACCACGGGCACCGCGGGACGGGCGACCGGCCGCGTCCGCGGGCACCGCGGGGCAGGCGACCGGCGGCGTGCGCGGGCGACACCGCGCGGCGCACGACCACCGCGCACGACGACCGCGCAAGGCACCGGCACCGCACCGCACCGCGCGCGCCCCCAGCGGGGAGCCGCTCAGTCCCGGCGGAACACCGGGTTGCTCATCGTGCCGATGCCCTCGACCTCGACCTCCATGCGGTCGCCGTGGTCGACCAGGCCGACGCCTGCGGGTGTGCCCGTGAGGATGACGTCCCCCGGCAGCAGGGTCATCGCTTCGGAGATGTAGGAGATGAGGAACGGGATGTCGAACACGAGGTCGGACGTGCGCCCGTCCTGCTTGAGCTCGCCGTTGACACGGCTGCGCACCGCGACGTCCTCGGGGTCGAGGTCGGTGTCGATCCACGGGCCGAGCGGGAGCGAGGTGTCGAAGCCCTTGGCGCGCGCCCACTGCCCGTCGGTGCGCTGCGCGTCGCGCGCGGTGACGTCGTTGGCGACGGTGTAGCCGAGCACGTAGGACAGCGCCGACTCGGGCGTCACCTCCTTGCACACCTTGGCGATGACGACGGCGAGCTCGGCCTCGTAGGAGACCTCGTGGGTCCAGTCGGGCAGGACGACCGGGTCGTCGGGGCCGACGACGGCGGTGTTGGGCTTGAAGAACAGCAGCGGCGTCGTCGGCACCTCGCCGCCCATCTCGGCGGCGTGGTCGGCGTAGTTCTTGCCGACGCACACGACCTTGGAGCGCGGGATGACCGGGGCGAGCAGCCGCACGCCGTCGCCCAGCTCGATGCGCTCCCCCGTCGGCATGGCCGGCATGTAGAGCGGGTCGCCCCCGAGCACGGCGAGGAACGTGCGGTCCCCCTCCTGCTGGACGAGGGCGAAACGAGGGTCTTCTCCGGTGGTGAACCTGGCGATGCGCACGGGCTGAGCCTAAAGCCTGTCGAACAACCTCGGTGGGGTGTTCGGCAGCGTCGTTCTCGGACGTCCCTATGCCGCGGTGGCGGTGAGGGTTCCCACGTCGTCCGGGCTGGTTTCGTCGGCGCGTGCGCGTCGGCCAGAGCCTTCCCGTCGGTGGGCGTTGTTGACCTGGCCTCGTGCTTCG
>CBINDH010000277.1:0-4055 GCA_966249365.1 uncultured Xylanimonas sp.
AGCTACATCCCCTCGGCGAGCGTGCTCTCCTCACTCGACCAGCAGCGGCCCGCCCGCGTACAGGTCGAGCGAGTCGTGCGCGACGGCGTCGGGCGTCGTCGCGGGCCGCAGCCCGGCCGGCGACTCCACGAGGTCGTAGTCGACGTACTGCTCGACGACGGGCGACCACCGCGCGAACGCGGGGTGCGCCTGCCAGAACTCGCGGTACGCCTCCCGGCTCGGGAACGTGCGCGTCAGGCGCTCGACGGCCGGGCCGAGCAGGTCCTGCAGCAGCTCGTCCGGGCTCGCGTCGGCCATGCCCGGCACGGGCGGCAGCGGGATGCCGCCGTCGACCAGGACGACGCGCTCGACCAGCGCGGGGTGGCGGTGGGCGAGCACCGTGGCGACGAACCCGCCCATCGAGTGCCCGACGACGGTGACGCGCTCGACGTCGAGCGCCGCGAGCGCCGCCGCGACGTCGTCGGCGTGCGCGGCCATGCCGTACGGGCCGGGCAGCGCGTTGCTCCCGCCGCGTCCGCGCAGGTCGGGGGCGACGACGCGGTACCCGGGGAGGGCGCAGACGACGGCGGGCCACGCCCGGTGGGACGCCGTGATGCCGTGGATCGCCAGCACGGTGGGTGGGGGAGCGGGCGGGTCGACCGGCTCCCAGACCCCGACGTGCAGGCTGCCGCCCGCGACCGGGACGTCGACGGTGCGGTACTTGTGCGCGGGCGTCATGGGGCGTCCTCTCCGTCGGGCACGCCGGGGGCGTGGGGCGACGCGAGCACCCGCTCGACGATCGCCATGGTCTGCTCGAACACGTCGTCGGGGATCGTCACGGTGCCGGCGCCCGGCTCGCCGTCGAGCGTGCGCGGCCACAGCACCCAGCGCATGCCGACGATCTCGCCGATGCCCATGAGGGCCCACGCCGCGACCTCGGGGTCGACGTCGTCGCCCACCTGGCCGTCCGCGCGGGCCTTGGCCAGGCCCGTCATGTACCCCGAGACGATGCGCTCGTAGTGGCGCCGCAGCGCCCCGGGGGAGACGAACTCGGCCTGCCGCACGATCCGGTACAGCGCCGGGTGCTCGGCCGCGAACTGGAAGAACGCGGCGAACCCGGCCCGCTCGGCGGCCACCCGGTCGGGCGCGGCCGAGCTCGCCTCGATCATGGCGTGCCGCACGCGACGGTTGAGGTCGTCGACGACCTCGTCGAACACGTCGAGCTTCGAGGCGAAGTACAGGTAGAACGTGCCCAGGCCGACACCGGCCGCCTCGGTGATCTTGACGATCGAGGCGTCGTGGAAGCCCAGGTCGGCGAAGACGTGCTCGGCGGCCTCGACGATCTTGGCCCGCGTGCGCTCCCCGCGGGACGTGGCAGGCGTGGTGCTCATGAGCGGACCTCCGGTGGACCGACGACGGGCGCGCCGGTCGGCGTCCCGGCCGCGAGCCGAGCCCGCGAGACCTTGTCGAGCGACGTGCGCGGCAGCGCGCTCACGAACGTGAACGTGCGCGGCACCTTGTAGCCGGCGAGGCGCTCGCGGCAGTGCTCGGTCAGCTCCTCGGCGTCGGTGTGCCGCCCGGTGCGCGGGACGACGAATGCCGCCCCGACCTCGCCCCAGCGGTGGTCGGGCACGCCGACGACGGCGACCTCCGCGACCCCGGGGTGCTGCGCGAGCACGGCCTCGACCTCGGCCGGGGCGACGTTCTCGCCACCCGAGATGAACACGTCCTTGAGGCGGTCGCCGCCGCGGTAGTACCCGGCCGCGTCCCGCTCGACGAGGTCGCCCGTGTGCAGCCAGCCGCCCGCGAGCGCCTCCGCGGTGGCCTGCGGGTCGCGGAAGTACCCGGCGAACAGCCCGGGTCCGCGCACCAGCAGCTCGCCCGTGGCGGGGACGTCGTCGTCGTGCACCTCGCCGGTGACGGGGTCGGCGACGGCGACCTCGACGTGCGGGTACGGGGTGCCGGCCCAGCCGGCGCGGTCGCGGGCGACGTCGTCGGGCAGGCAGAGCACGTTGGGTCCGGCCTCGGTCAGGCCGTAGCCCTGGGTGAGGGCGACGCCGCGGCGGGGCCAGGTGCGCAGCAGCGGCTCGGGCCTGGGGGCGCCGCCGACGACGGCGAGGCGCAGCGAGGACAGGTCGGCCGCGGCGAAGTCGGGGTGCTCGGCCAGCAGCAGGTAGTGCGTGGGGACGCCCATCATGGTGGTGACGCGGCGCTCGGCGATGAGCTGCAGGACGCGCTCGGGCTCGAAGGTGCGCTCGAGGACGACGGTCGCTCCGGTCCACCAGGCGAGCAGGGTCTGGATGTTCCAGCCGCCGGCGTGGAACTGGGGGAGCACGGTCAGGACGACGTCGCGGCTGGTCAGATCGACGGTGCGCGAGAACGACAGGTTGGTCCAGAAGCACGCGGCGTGGGTGAGCAGGACGCCCTTGGGCGCGCCGCCGCCGGTGCCGGAGGTGAAGACGAGCAGCAGGGGGTCGTCGTCGTGCACCGCGCTCCGCGCCTCGGCGGGCTGAACCTGCCCTGCCGGTCGGGCCTGCCCTGCTGCTGGTTGAGCCTGTCGAAACCCCGACCGCGTGGGCGCCGGCACCTGCGCCTCGATCCCGGACCGCCCCAGCGCCGTCCGCCGCGGCGGCCGCGGCAGGCGGGCGAGGGCGACGTCCGCGAGCGTGGTGAACTCCTGCTCGACGAGCACGACGGCGGGGTCGGCGATCTCGAGCTGCGCCGCGAGCTCGCGCGGCGTGAGCCGCCACGACAGCGGCGCGAGCACGAGCCCGGCCTGCGCGCACGCGAAGAACAGCACGACCTGGTCGGCACTGTTGCCCGTGACGGTCGCGACGCGGTCGCCGACGCCGTACCCCGCGGCCCGGAACGCCGCCGCGAGCGCCGAGGCGCGTTCGTGCAGGTCGCGGTACCGCAGGGTGACACCGCGGTCGTCGACGGCGACGCGGTCGGGGGTGGCGAGCGCGCGGTCGCGCGTCCAGCGGCCGAGGGTGTGCAGGCCGTCGCTCATACCCGGACCTCGGCGCTGCGGCGGCGCAGGCGCGCGGTGGCGCCCGCGATGCCGCCGGGCAGGAACAGCACGACGAGGATGAAGCACACGCCGAGGAGGAACAGCGGCTCGCTGAGCGGGACGCGCAGCACGGCGGGCAGCGCGGCGACGGCGTCGGAGGACGCGACCTCGGTGAGCCGCTGGTCGAGCATCGTGTAGACGACCGCCCCGACGACGGCGCCCCACCGGGACCCGACGCCGCCGAGCACGACCATGACGAGCAGCGTGAGCGTGAAGTCGGTCGACGAGGCTCGCGGGACCGCCCCGGACTGCAGCAGCAGGTACGCCATCCCGACGACGGTGGCGAGCGTCGCGGAGAGCACGAAGACGAGCAGCTTGATGGCGTACGGCCGCCCCCCGACGACGCGGACGCGGAGCTCGTTCTCGCGCACCGCGGCAGCGACGTGCCCGGCTCGGGAGCGCTGGATCCACAGCGTGACCGCGTAGACGACGACGAGCACCCCGAGCGCCAGCCAGTACAGGTTGCGGGTGTTGACGACGCCGACGAACGCGTCGGGCACGTGCGCGGTGCGCAGCGCGAGGCCTTCCTCGCCGCCGGTGAAGTCGCCGGGGTCGCGCCGGACGAGGACGTTGCCGGCCTGCGCGAACGCGAGCGTGACCATGGCGAACGCGATGCCGGAGACCCGCAGGGAGACGGCGCCGACGACGTGCGCGAGCACGATCCCGCCGGCGAGCACGACGGCGGCCGCCGCGAGCAGCGGGAGCTCGGTGTGCTGCAGGACGATCGCGAGCCCGTAGGTGCCGGCCGCGAAGTAGAGCGCGTGCCCGAAGCTCATGAGCCCGACGACGCCGAACAGCAGGTGGTAGGTCAGGGCGAGGGCGGCAACCAGCCAGCACAGGGCGAGGAGCTGCAGCGTGCCGGGCATGTAGGTCGCGCCGGGCAGCACGCCCGGGACGGCGATGTTGAGCAGCGGCAGGCAGGCGAGCAGCACGATGCCGCCCAGGCCCACGAGGAGCTGGCCAGCGTCCCCGGGGACCTGGACGCCCGGCTCCTGTTCGAAAGCGT
>CBINDH010000278.1:0-4044 GCA_966249365.1 uncultured Xylanimonas sp.
GGGCTCAACCCGCAACGCGTGGTTTCGACGGGGCTCAACCCGCAACGCGTGGTTTCGACGGGGCTCAACCCGCAACGCGTGGTCTCGACGGGGCTCGACCGACGACGGGCTCGACCACCGACGGGGCTCAACCCGCCGGAGGTCAGTCCTCGATCGGGACCGGCTTCGCGTGCCAGATGCGGTCCAGGTAGTCCTGCATCGAGCGGTCCGAGCTGAAGAACCCGGTACGGGCCACGTTCAGCACGGCCGAGCGGCTCCACGCCTCCTGGTCGCGGTAGTACTCGTCGACGCGGTCCTGGGCGTCGACGTACGACTGGAAGTCCGCGAGCACCATGAACCGGTCCTCGTGCAGCAGGTTCGAGACGATGGGCTCGAACACGCTGCGGTCGCCGCCCGAGAACTCGCCGGCGGCGATGAGGTCGAGCGCCCGGCGCAGGGTCGGGTTCTGCTCGTAGTGGGACGCCGGGCGGTAGCCGGCCTCCTGGATCGCCGAGGCCTCGGGCTCGGTGAGGCCGAACAGGAAGAAGTTCTCGTCGCCGACGAGCTGGCGGATCTCGACGTTCGCGCCGTCGTCGGTGCCGATGGTGAGCGCGCCGTTGAGTGCGAACTTCATGTTGCCCGTGCCGGACGCCTCCTTGCCGGCGAGCGAGATCTGCTCCGAGAGGTCGGCGGCCGGGATCAGGGTCTCGGCGACGGTCACGTTGTAGTTCGCCGGGAAGGCGACGCGCAGCGCCTGAGAGACGACCGGGTCGGAGTTGACCCGCGCCCCGACATGGTTGATCAGCGCGATGATCTCCTTGGCCATGTGGTAGCCGGGGGCGGCCTTCGCACCGAACACGAAGGTGCGGTGCACGGTCGACGCCGGGTCCACCTCGCCCGAGCGGAGCTTGTCGTACTGCGCGACGACGTGGAGCACCTTGAGCATCTGGCGCTTGTACTCGTGCAGGCGCTTGACCATGACGTCGAGCATCGTGTCGGGGTCGATCTCGATGCCGTCACGGTTCTGCAGCAGCGTCACCAGGCGGTCCTTGTTGGAGCGCTTGATCTCCCGGAACCGGCGGCGGAACTCGGCGTCGTCGGCCAGCGGCTCGAGCTCGCTGAGGCGGGACAGGTCGGTGACCCAGCCGTCGCCGATGGCTTCGGTGATGAGCGCCGACAGCCCCGGGTTGGCCAGGCGGACGAACCGGCGCGGGGTGACGCCGTTGGTGACGTTCGTGAACTTCTCGGGGGTGAACGCCGCGAAGTCGTCGAGCACCTTGTCGCGCAGGAGCTGGCGGTGCAGCTCGGCGACACCGTTGATCTTGCTGGTACCGACGCTCGCGAGGTACGCCATGCGCACCGCGCGCTCGGGGTACTCGGCGATGATCGACATGCGGCGCACGAGCATCTCGTCGTTGCCGAACCTGGCCCGCACCTGCGCGAGGAACTCGTCGTTGATGCGGTAGATGATCTCCATGTGGCGCGGCAGGAGCCGCGACATGAGCTCGACGGGCCACACCTCGAGAGCCTCGGGCAGCAGCGTGTGGCAGGTGTACGCGAAGCACTTCTGCGTGACCTCCCACGCCTCGTCCCAGGGCATGCCCTTGAGGTCGACGAGGATGCGCATGAGCTCGGGGATCGCGATCACCGGGTGGGTGTCGTTGAGCTGGAAGGCGACGCGCTCGTGCAGGTTGTGCAGGTCGAAGCCGTCCTCGAGCACGCGGTCGATGAAGTCGTGCAGCGACGCCGCGACGAAGAAGTACTGCTGCTGCAGGCGCAGCTCCTTGCCCTGCGGTGTCGAGTCCTCCGGGTAGAGCACCTTGGTGATGTTCTCCGCGAAGGTCTGCGCGCGCACGGCCTCGGCGTAGTCGCCGTAGTTGAAGATCTTCAGGTCGAAGGCGTGCGTGGCGCGGGCGCTCCACAGGCGCAGCGTGTTGACGCGGCCGTTGAGGTAGCCCGGGACCATGTAGTTGTAGGGCACCGCGAGCACCGACCAGCCGGGGACCCACGTCGTCTTGCCGTCGGCGTCGACCTCGGTGTGGCCGCCGAAGGAGATCTCGACCTCCTGCTCGGGGCGCGCGATCTCCCACGGCGAGCCGTTGTCGAGCCAGTTGTCGGGCTCCTCGACCTGGCAGCCGTCGACGAACGTCTGCCGGAAGATGCCGAACTCGTAGCGGATGCCGTAGCCCACGGCGGGGATGTTCATGGTCGCCAGCGAGTCGATGAAGCACGCGGCGAGGCGACCGAGGCCACCGTTGCCCAGGCCCGGCTCGACCTCGGCCGCGCGCAGCTCGTCCAGGTCCAGGCCGAGGGAGGCGAGACCGTCGGCGGCGATCTGCTCGAGCCCGGACGCGATGAGCGCGTTGTCGAGCTGGCGGCCGAGGAGGAACTCGGCGGACAGGTACGCGACGATCCGCTGCGGGTCGTGGAACTGGCGGGTCACCGTGCGGTTCCAGCGCGACATCAGGTACGAGCGCACGGTCCGCGCGAGCGCGAGGTACTTGTCGTTGACGGACGCGCGCTCCAGTGTGGTGCCCTGGGTGTAGGTCAGCTCGCGCAGGAACTGGCGCGTGAAGCCTTCGACGTTCAGCTCAGGGCTGGCGATGGGGGTGGTCATCTCGGTCACGGGATCGACAGTACCCACGCTCCGGCGCGAAAGCATGAGCACCTCCGCGACCAGGACGCATCCCTGGCGCGTCGTCGCCGATTCGGTCAGACCATAGGTCGTTCCGCGCCATCGGGCACCCCGACGACGGCCCGCGCACGCGAGCGCCCGCTCGCGTCCTTGACGACGACGTAGGACGCGTCGACGTGCGGCTCGAGCGCGCTGACCTTGTCGTTGGGAGCGCCGACCACGAGCTGGAACCCGAGCCCGCGCCACGCCCCGACGGCCCGGCCCGAGAACTGGGCGTCGGCCTTGATGAGCGCCTCGTCGAGGAACACGGGCGCGTAGCGGGGTCGCTCGGCCCCGGCGTCGCCGAGCTGGTAGCGCAGGGCGGCGCCGACGATGAACGCGACGAGCTCCTGCGACTCGCCGCCGGACTTCTCGCCGATGTGGTCGTAGAGCGCGACGTGGTTGCCGTCGAGGTCGACCTTCTCCGCGGCCAGGCGCACGTGCCGGCGCACGTCGACGAGATCCGCGAAGTCGGGGGCGGTGCGACGCATCCGGTCGACGAGCCTGGCCATGCGCGCGTACCGGGCTTCGCGGTCGGCGTCGGTCGCCTGCTCGGTGAGCAGGCCGCGCACGGCCCGCAGCTCCTTGCGGAACCCGGCGACCAGGGCGGACTGCGTCAGGTGGGCGTCGATGCGCAACCGGTGGTCGTCGTCCGAGAAGGGCAGGTTCGCCAGGATCTCGTTGACCGGGGCGATGCGGTCGGTGATCTCGCGCACCGCCCGCGCCATGGTGTGCTCGAAGTCGGTGAGGTCGGCGCCCGACAGGCGCAGCAGGCTCTTGCGCCAGTCGGCCTCGAGCTCGTGAAGCCGCGCGGTCTCAAGGGTGGTGAGCACACGCTCGAAGTCGGGGTAGCTCGCGTCGGGGTCAGTTCCGAGGTTCGGGTCCTCCCACTGCCGCAGGAACGCCTCGAACGTGGTGCGCAGCGCGTCGGCGCCGGTCGTGACCTCGAGCTCGGCGGTCTCGGTGTCGTGCCGCAGCCGCTCGGCGACGCGGCCGACGACGTCGTCGAAGGCGCGCAGCGCGGCCCCCGGGTCCGTGCCGGGGGCGCCCGTCGGTGCGTCCGCGACGAGCGCGTCGAGGTAGGCCCGCTGCTCGGCGGTCACGGCGCCGCCCTGCTCGTCGGCGTCGTCGAGCGCCCGCTGGGCGACGTCGACGGCGTCGCTGACCTGCTCCCACTCGCGGTCGAGCGCAGCGGCGGCGGACTTGGCCGAACCGAGGTCCTGCTGCAGCGTGCCGACGAGCGTGTCGAGCTCGCGGGCGCGTTCCTCGAGCTCGCCCAGGTCGGCGCTGTCGGCCTTGACGCCGGCGATGATGCCGGCCCACCGGTCGACCTCCGCCTGGGCACCGGCGACGTCGACCTGCTCCCAGGTGAGGTCCACGACGACGCGGGA
>CBINDH010000279.1:0-4039 GCA_966249365.1 uncultured Xylanimonas sp.
CGCTCCAGGTAACGCCCCACGAGCGTGATGTCGACGGCCTCCTGCGTGCTGCCGTCCCACTCGGGGGACAGGATCGTCGCGAAGGTCTCGGCGTGCAGGTTGTCGAGCACGTCGTCGTTGCGCTCGATCTGGCCGGCCAGCTCGAGGTCACGCGTGCTGAGGAGCACCGTGACCTCGTGCGCGACGTCGGCCGCGGCGGCGACCATCGCGGTGAAGGTCGGCTCGGCGCTGTGGCGGATCGCGTGCGCCGGGTAGCGGCCCCGCGCGACCTCGGCCACGTGGCGGGCCAGGTCGCCCATGCGCTCGAGCGTCGCGCTCATGCGCAGCGCGCTGACGACGACGCGCAGGTCGGTCGCGACCGGCGCCTGCTGCGCGAGGATGTGGACGCACCGCTCGTCGAGGCTGCGCTGCAGCGTGTCGATCTCGTGGTCGGCCTCGATGACCTCCTGGGCGAGCTGCAGGTCCGCCTCGAGCAGCGCCTTGCCCCCGCGGGTGACGGCCGCCTCGACGCGTGTGGCCATCTCGACCAGGTCGTCGCCGATCTGCTTGAGCTCGGCATCGAAGATCTGTCGCATGTGATTCCCTCCCACGTCAGCCCGAAGAGTCGCGCGCGCCGGCGACGCACTGGGCGCATGACCTCACCGTCTCACGCCTGGGGCCCCTCCCAGTGAACTCTAGGTGCCCCTCGGATGAACGGCAGCCGACGATCCGCGTCCTGCGGGCTCATCCGGCGCGGAAGGGCCGAGGTGCCCGCATACGCTGAGCGGGTGGACGGGATTGTCTCGGGATGGCCGGTGGTCCTGGCCGGCCTCCTCGGTCTGGTGGTCGGCGTCGTCGCCATGGTCGCGTTCCACCTCTCCGACCGTGAGCAGCACCGCATCCCGCCCCGGCCCGAGCCGGAGCTCGACGACGGCCTCGTGCGGGTGCTCTCGGTGCTGCGCTCGGCCGCCGTCGTGCTCGACGCCGACGACGACGTGCTGCGTGCCTCGCCGCCGGCGTACGCCCTCGGGCTGGTGCGGACCGACGCGCTCGCGCACGCCGCCGTCCGCGACCTGGTGGCCGAGGTGCGCCGTGACGGGGTCATCCGGGAGCAGGAGCTCGAGCTGCCGCGCGGCCCGATCGGGTCCGGCACCGTGCTGCTGCAGGTGCGGGTGGCACCCCTCGGCGTCGACCGCGTGCTGGTGCTGGCCGACGACCGCACCGAGGCGCGCCGCGTGGAGACGATCCGCCGCGACTTCGTCGTCAACGTGTCGCACGAGCTCAAGACACCGGTGGGGGCGATCGCGCTGCTCGCCGAGACGGTCGGAGACGCCGCCGACGACCCGGTGGCGGTGCGGCGCTTCACCGAGCGCATGCAGCGCGAGGCGCAGCGCCTGTCCGCGCTCGTGCACGAGATCATCGAGCTCTCGCGCCTGCAGGCAACGGGCGCGTTGTCCAACGTCAGGACGGTCGACGTCGCCGACGTCGTGGCCGAGGCCGTCGACCGCGCCCGCACGGCCGCCGCCGCGAAGAACATCGTCATCACGGCGGCCGGCGGCAGGGACGCCCTCGTCTTCGGCGACCATCACCTGCTCGTCACCGCCGTGCGCAACCTGCTCGACAACGCGGTCGCCTACTCGCCGCCCAACACGCGCGTCGGGGTGGGCGTGCGCGAGCGTGACGGGCTCGTCGAGATCGCCGTCGTCGACCAGGGCGTCGGCATCCCCGCCGAGGAGCAGGACCGGGTGTTCGAGCGGTTCTACCGCGTGGACACGGCCCGCTCGCGCGACACGGGCGGCACCGGCCTGGGCCTGTCGATCGTCAAGCACGTCGCGGCGGACCACGGCGGCGACGTGCAGGTCTGGTCCCAGCCGGGACGCGGGTCGACCTTCACGCTGCGTATCCCGGCGGCGGACGTCACCGCGGCCCCCGCACCCACATCGACACCGACGGCGTCCGAGGAGGTCGACGCGTGACGCGCATCCTCGTGGTCGAGGACGAGGAGTCCTACCGCGACCCGTTGACGTACCAGCTCGTGCGGGAGGGCTTCGACGTGGTCGAGGCCGCCGACGGCCTGGCCGCGCTCGAGCAGTTCGCCGCCCACGGCGCCGACCTGGTGCTGCTCGACCTCATGCTCCCGGGCCTGTCGGGAACCGAGGTGTGCCGCCGGCTCCGCCGCACCAGCGACGTCCCCGTCATCATGCTCACGGCCAAGGACACCGAGATCGACAAGGTCGTGGGGCTCGAGCTCGGCGCCGACGACTACGTCACCAAGCCGTACTCGTTCCGCGAGCTGCTCGCGCGCATCCGCGCGGTCATGCGCCGCCGCGCCCCCGTCGCCGTCGCGGCGTCCGGCCGCGGACTGCCCGACGACGACGTGCTCGGCGCCGGCCGCGTGCGGATGGACGTCGACCGGCACACCGTGACCGTGGACGGCGAGCCCGTGGCCCTGCCGCTCAAGGAGTTCGACCTGCTCGAGCTGCTGCTGCGCAACGCCGGCCGTGTGCTCACGCGCGGGCAGCTCATCGACCGCGTGTGGGGCGCCGACTACGTCGGGGACACCAAGACGCTCGACGTCCACGTCAAGCGCCTGCGCGCGAAGATCGAGCCCGACCCGGGCGCGCCGCGGTATCTGCTGACGGTGCGTGGTCTGGGCTACAAGCTCGTCGACGGCGAAGGCTGACGCGCCAGGGTCGCACCTGCGGGCGCGCACCGACCTCCCTGGACGTGACCTACGCCCGTGTCGGTGCTCACGCCGCCGCTCCGCCGCAGGTCACGGCACGTTCGCGGACCAACGTTCCGCTCGAGGTGCCGATGCGTTCACTTTCTGTTCACCTAGGGGCTGCAGCGTAGTTCCTCGGTTGCCCGGTCTCGGAGTGCCGAACGGGCGGCCATCCCCCTACGCGAACAGGACGGACCGCCCCTGATGACCAGCCGCATCCTGCGCGCCGGCACCGCCGTGCTGGCGGGCGCGCTCGCGCTGACGCTCGCCGGCTGCGGCTCGGACAACCCGCTCGAGGGCCGCCCCGGCGTGCCTCCGGGCATCGAGATCGAGCTCGACGGGCCCCCCGTCTCGGGCACGTTCGCGGGCGCCGGCGCCTCGTCGATCGAGGCGGCCATGGACGCCTGGCGGGCCCAGTTCCAGGGGGCGAACGCCGCCGTCACCGTCAACTACGACCCCATCGGGTCGGGCGGCGGCCGACGCCAGCTCCTGGCCGGCGGCGCCGTGTTCGCGGGGTCGGACCAGGTGCTCTCGGACGCCGAGATCGAGGAGTCCCGCGCGACCTGCGGCCCCGAGGGCGCGATCGACCTGCCCATCTACGTCTCGCCCATCGCGGTCACCTTCAACCTTCCGGGCATCGAGACGGTGAACCTGGGCCCCGACGTCATGGCGCGCATCTTCTCCGGCGACCTGACCCGCTGGGACGACCCGGCGATCGTCGCCGACAACCCTGACATCACCCTGCCGGACCTGGCGATCACGCCGGTCCACCGCTCGGACGACTCGGGCACCACCGCCAACTTCACCGACTACCTCGCCGCGGTCGCGCCCGACGTCTGGACGTGGGGCGTCTCGGGCGTGTGGCCGCTCACGGGCGGCGACTCCGCCCAGGGCACCTCGGGCGTCATCAACGCCGTCCAGCAGACCGAGGGCGCCATCACCTACGCCGACGCGTCGCGCGTCGGGGCGCTCGGCACCGCAGCGATCCGCGTCGGCGACGAGTGGGTCGGCTTCTCGGCCGAGGGCGCCGCGATCGCCGTGGACGCCTCGCCGACGCTCGAGGGCCGGCACGAGCACGACCTCGCACTCGCCCTGGCCCGCGACACGGACGTCCCCGGCGCCTACCCGCTGGTGCTCGTCTCGTTCGCCGTGGTGTGCCTGCAGTACCCGACCCAGGCCGACGTCGACTTCGTCCGCCAGTTCCTCGGGTTCGTCGCCTCCCCGGCCGGCCAGCAGATCGCCGCGCAGGTCGCGGGGTCCGCGCCGATCTCCGCGCAGCTCACCGCCGCCATCCACGACTCGCTGGCGGCCATCACGACCTCGGTGGCTTCCTCGCCG